>JACIWW010000008.1 GCA_014360905.1 Chloroflexota bacterium | reverse complement strand
GCCAGATCGGCCATAGGCGGTGCTCCTCCTGGTGCAGTTGTTTCCACAATTCTTTTACCACAGGAGCACCCCCTTTTGTCAAAATCGCCTGTACCACCTGGTAACGATCTGTTGGCGCAAGCGCACTATGTTTTTGACAGAGTGTATATTTTGGTGTAACATTATTTTGAACACTCAATAGCACAGGCAGTGGTGTCTTGCCTGGTCTATCGTTCTTCAACAGAGTAAGCGGGTCCACGAGTTACAGTCTCAGACGCATTTTCTACAGCAGGCGGATCCTATCTTGTGGCACAAGGAGGTGATGCAAGGGGAGAAAAATGAGTTTGTTGCAGAGCTGACTTTCTGAATCACGTTCAATAATTATTATAAAGAAAGGAGTGTTCAAATGGCTACTGCATCTGTTGAGAAGAAAAGCTGGGCTGATAGGCTGTCTGAGGCTATGGAGGCATTGGCGCCTCTGTTTGACCAACCCCACCTAGCCTCTGTGCGCGATGGATTGGCCGGGTTAATGCCTCTCTTAATTACTGGTGCGTTCAGCCTTTTGTTCCTGCAATTCCCCGTACAGTCCTGGCTGGATTACCTGGATGCGAACCCGGAATTAGCGGCAAAACTGTGGGTGCCGTTCAACATGGCCTACGGTTTGCTGTCTCTCTTTGCGTCGGTTACCATTGCTTACCACCTGGCGCGGCGCAAAGGTCTAGAGCCTCTAATGCCGTCTGCTCTATCGTTGCTAGCCTTCATTACTATTGCAAGCCCTATCCTGGGTGCCTGGGGTGAGCAGGGATTGCCCGGTACCTATTTCGACAACCAAGGTCTGTTCACGGCTATTATCGTCAGCCTGCTGACAGTGGAGATCTACAACTGGTTCGTCAAACGCAACCTGGTGATCAGAATGCCTGCTGGCGTGCCACCATCCATCACGGCTGCTTTCATCGCTCTGATCCCCACCATCGTCGTCTTTGCTCTGGCTTGGATTGTGCGCGTCGTGCTGGGGATTGATTTCGCCCATGGGGTGGTGGTTGCTCTGTCTAAGATCGTACCCGCTGCTTCCTCCTATGTTGCCGTCGCCATCGCCGAGACGCTGCATGGCTTCCTGTGGACATTGGGCATTCACGGCGATCTGACCATTGGCATTGTGCTTTCGCCCATCTGGACAAGCAACCTAGCGGATAACGCAGCAGCCTTAGCCGCGGGCAAGCCCTTGCCTTGGATCTACACGGATCTCTTCCGCAGCTACGTCGTGCCAGGTGGCTCTGGAGCCACGCTGCCATTGGCGATCTATTTGATCCGCTCCAAGTCCGCTCGTCTGCGCCGCGTGGGGTGGTTGGGCATCTGGCCCGGCATCTTCAACATCAATGAGCCTATCACGTTTGGCACGCCGGTTATCTTTAATCCCGTGATGGCCATTCCCTTCATCGTGATCACCTTCCTCAATGCCACCATCGCTTACGCGGCACATGTGCTTGGCCTGGTAAGAGCCACAGCTATCGCCGCGCCGTGGACGCTACCCTCGCCTATTCTGATGTATTTGGCAACAGGGTACGACATACGGGCCAGTATCCTGGTCATTATCACCGAATTCATCCTCCCAGGTATCATCTGGTACCCGTTCTTCCGCGCCTGGGAGCGTCAGGTGTTGGAGAAAGAGGGAGCCTGAGGCTGCTTTTTTCTTACAAATTCAGTAGTACAAGGGAGGGTGCTGAGCAGGCACCCTCCCTTGTTCCCAACCCATTAGGGGAGGCAACCAAATAGGTATATGAAACTCACAATCATTGGCACAGCGGGTGTGCGCACTCCGCTCATGCTACGGGGGATTTTGCGTCGCCAGAAAAAGCTGAATCTTACCGACCTGTATCTCATGGATGTCGATGCCGAGCACCTTGAATTGATCCGCATGGTCTGTGAGCCTGTACTGCACCAGGAAGAGGTTTCCTTCCACACGATATGGACGACAGATGCTCATGAGGCGATCGAGGGCGCTGATTATGTACTAACTACTTTTCGCGTAGGGGGCATCCGTTCCCGCGTGGCCGACGAAAGAATCCCTTTGCGTTACCATGTGCTCGGGCAAGAGACCACTGGTCCTGGTGGTTTTGCCATGGCTTTGCGCACTATCCCAGTTATTTTCCACTACGTGAAGCTAATGGAGGAATTGGCTCCCCGATCCTGGCTGATCAATTTCACCAATCCTTCTGGCTTAATCACCGAAGCAATCATCAACCATGCGGGATTCCAGAGAGTAGTTGGCATCTGCGATAATCCAGCTGCCATGCAGCGAGAAATAGCCAAGGCTCTGCAGGTATCACCGCAAGATCTTTTCTTAGAATATTTTGGACTCAACCACCTTGGCTGGGTCAAGGCTGCTTATGTTCAAGGGCGGGACACCTTGCCGGAACTCATCGCTATGCTGAGCCAAAGGGGCAAGGCTATTGCTCACTTGCCCTTTGACCCTCGTTTCATCGCCGCGTTGGGCATGATCCCCAACGAGTATTTATACTTCTATTACCACACTGAGGAGGCGGTCCAGCATATCTTGGCTGCTGGGAAAACGCGCGGAGAGCAAATCCAGGAGCTAAACGAATGGCTCTTTGCTGAGCTGAAGCGGCTTCGCGATGAGGGCAAAGAAGAACAATTGCAGGAAGCCTACATTTCGTATCTGGTGAAACGCGGTGAGACGTATATGGCCACAGAGACCGGCCACAAGCCATTTGCTAGGGAGATAGTGAAATCGGCGGTGGAAGAGGAAGGATATGAAGGAGTGGCCCTTGGCGTGATGGAGTGCCTGTCCGGTGCACAGCAGGGTGTTTCCATCCTGAACGTCCCGAACCGTGGTGCTATCGCTGGCATGAAGGAACAGGATGTCGTAGAAGTCACCTGCTATCTGGGCAAGTCCGTAGTGCGCCCCATCGCGATTGGCTCCATTCCCGACCATGCTCTAGGTCTGATGAAACAAGTAAAGGAGTACGAACGCCTCACTATTGAAGCTGCTCTCTCCCCTTCCTATCAATTAGCACTCCAGGCGTTGTCCTTGCACCCGCTGGTTCCTAGTTACGAAACTGCCAAGCGCATCTTGGACGATTATATTCAGGCGCATGCTGATCTTTTCCCGCCTTTGCATTGAGACAAAGCGTCTGTAATATTTACGAAACGATTGTATTCCAGATGCTGTCTATCTAAAAGTAGAGGAGAAAATTATGGCCTTATACAGGGTTCTGCTCGTGTGCGCAGCAGGGATGTCCTCCAGCCTATTGGAGGCAAGTACCATTGAAGCTGCTCAGCGACGCGGCCACCAATTAGAGATACACGCTATCCCTGTGCCAGAGGTAACCACCTATGATTTCCAGTCGCGTATGGTGGATATGGTATTGGTAGCTCCACAAGTAGTGTACAAGCGACGAGCCATTGCCCAGATGGCAGAACCGCTGGGCATTGTCGTCCAAAGCATTGACCCAATCACGTATGGCATGGTGGATGGGGAAAAGCTGTTCGAGCAAATCTGGCAAGCCGTGAAGAAATGAACATGGTGCGGGCATCAAGATAGGCCACCCATGAAAACTATAGAACTAAAAGCGAGGGGAGACAATGGACAAAATCAAGGTTCTCATGTTCTGTGCCATGGGCGCGTCATCCAGCCTTTTGGCAGCTCGTACCGAGGAAGCCGCTAAGGCCAAGGGGACTGATTTGGAGATGATACTGCTCTCCGCTGCCGAGGTAGCAGTCTATGACTTCGCAAACAAGCCTGTGGACGTGGTCCTCATCGCGCCACAGGTGCGCTTCAAAAAGCGCTCCATCACCCAAGCTGCAGCACCCCTTGGCATCCCTGTTGAAGACATCGAATCTGTGACCTATGGCATGATGGACGGGGAAAAGCTGTTCGAGCAAATCATGAACGCGCTACAACGGAAACAGCAAGCGTGAAGAGAGCAATTATCCTGGCTCAAGGAATAGGCAGCAAAGTCTGGCCATTTAACACGACACGTCCCAAGGCTGCTTTGCCCATTGGAGGAGCGCCATTACTGCGCCAGCAGATTCGTAGCCTCGTGGCTGAGGGCATTACCTCTATCGCTGTCGTAACGAACTCGCGCTTCGAGGCGCAACTTAGGCATCTTGTATCGGGCAAAGGCAAGCAACCTGTTGGCGCTGCGGGATTGGGATGTCCTGATGACGGGATGCCACAGCCTAACGTCGAGATCTTGGTTTTCGATCCACCACAGGGCACAGCTCCTGCTTTGCTTCAAGCATTGAAAAGCATAGAAGACGAGCAGGTCCTTGTTCTATATGGCGATGTACTCTTGGATCCAGCAACTTTACCCAGGCTGATTTCTGCCTATAAAGAAGGCCAGGACACCACCCTCGCCTTGGCTGCACCGCTGCACAGGTTGGAAAACCAAACCATATACTTAGCTGTACGCGTGCGAGAGGGCTTGGTGGAGGAGGTGATTGCTCATCCTCGTCATAGCATTACCCACCGGCTAGCTGGGGCTTTTATTCTCCACCGCAAAGTCGTCCTACCTTACTTAGAAGCCCACCCGGGCTACGTAACTGCTATTCCCTCTGGCGGCATGCCTCCTCAAAATGAAGCCGACCTAGCACAGACCATCCAGATGATGGTCGAGGATGGCCTTCCCGTGCGAGTGGTCGAACCTGCTGCCTTTGCTCTGGATATAGATAGACCTTGGGACATCCTTGCCGCCAATTACATCTGGCTTGGATTCTTGAGCCAATCCTTATCCGCTGATGTCATTCACCCATCCGCACGCATTTCTGAAAAGGCAGAGATAAAAGGGCATCTGTTACTGGGCGAGAATGCCGTCATTGGTCCGGGAACGGTGATCGAGGGAAACGCTTGGATTGACCAAGACGCTATGGTCACCAATGGGGCGATCATCGGATCAAACACCTATGTTGGTCCGCACACTCAAGTAAAGGATTACGCGCTGATAGGCGAACATACCAGTATAGGCCCGCGCTGCAAAATCGGCTTTTGCGCTGAAATCCACGGCGTTTTGTTGGGGCGCAGTACGATCATGCACCAATGCGAGCTATGGGGAGTATTGGGTGAAGCGGTGGACATTGGTGCAGGCACGGTGTTCGGTACGCTGCGCTTTGACGATCAGCCCCAGCCGCACAAGGTGAAAAGTCGTTGGGAGACTCCACCCTATGCTTCCTGTGCCTCGTTCATTGGCGACTTTTGCCGCACTGGGGTGAGTACGATTTTCATGCCTGGCTCCAAAGTGGGGGCTTATTCGGCCATTGGTCCTGGTGTGGTCGTCAGTGGGGATATCCCTGAAAACAGCCTGCTCCTGCTCAAGCAAGAAGTGGAACGCAAGGAGTGGGGGCCTGAGAAATACGGGTGGTAAAAGGGGAAGCACATGGGACTGAGAGGGATACTGCTTTGTAGTCAAGGAATGCTGTTCGTGCTACTGCCAGGCTATGTCCTTCTCTTCATCCTGAGGCGTATGCCCACGGTGGACAGGACGCTGATTTGGTGGGGTGCTGGTGGCTTGTTGCTAGCTCTCCTACCAATAAACTTTTTCACCAGCCTGGCGCGTCAATTCCTGGCTGCCTCTGGTGGGACCGCCCGTACTGTAACCCAGCTTATCATCATGGCCTTGTTGGCAGGTTTCTTTGTTGAAGCAATGAAGTATCTTGTGCTAAAATACAAGCGAGTAAGTGGGCAAGTACTTGTGCCCTCTGGCATAGCATTGGGACTTGGCGTGGGCCTGATTACCCGGATTTTTCTTGGTTTTGCCTTTATTGGAGTTGGCTTGCGTTTGCTATTTGGCGATACCTCTACTGCCTTGTTGGCAGAGACTGCAGCCCGTTCCCTGCCTGACCTAGGGCTGGCTGCCATTGCCTCGTTAGCAGATCGGTTGTCCCTGCTGCTCTTCAATGCTTGCCTGGGAGCAGTAGTGGGCTACGCCCTCCTAGAGAAGAAGCTGCACCTGTTGTTTTATGCCATGCTGATCCACGCGGGCATTGAGCTGGGTTACAACGCTATCACCGTTGGATTTGCCGGATGGGGACAGCTTCCCACACTGCTCACCCTGGCTTTCGAGGGCGCGTTAATTGCAGTGGGATGGTGGTGGCTGAGAGGACAATTGCCAGCGCCGATACGAGCGGGTAAACGCAAAAAGCGCACAAATAAGCCAAGAATCGAGCAACAAGACTGAGATATTTGCATTCAAAATCAAGGGAGGATGGATAAAGAATGGAGCAACAACCCCCTGCAGTGATTATCGCACAAGACGGCAAGGAAATGATCTATATTCCCGCAGGCGAGTTCTTCAAGGGCGAAGAGAAAAAACCCGTTTACGTCGAGGCTTTTTACATAGACAAATACCCCGTGACCAACGCGGAGTACAAACGATTCGTGGATGCCACCGGTTATCCCCCACCTTTGCACTGGCGGCGCGGCAACATCCCCGAAGGCAAGGAAAACCACCCCGTTGTGCAAGTCAATTGGGACGATGCAGCCGCCTATGCCAAATGGGCTGGCAAGAGATTACCCACCGAAGAGGAGTGGGAAAAGGCAGCGCGGGGTACGGATGGACGGATTTATCCATGGGGCGATGAATGGGACAAATCCCGCGCTAACACGTGCGAAACGCGCATCTTTGATACGACACCGGTAGGAAAATTCTCGCCCCAGGGTGACAGCCCCTACGGTGTGGCCGATATGGCTGGGAATGTCTGGGAATGGACATTTGGACCCGGCGGACGTGTCCTTCAACCCATGCGTGGTGGTTCTTGGGATACCACGCATGATAATGCCCGTTGCTTCTCACGACTGCCTTATACGCCTCGCCGCCGTAACGATTACACTAGCTTCCGCTGCGTCATCAGCGCCAGCGAAGTGTCCGCTATCAGCATTAGCCAGAGGCAGACTACGCTGTCAGAGTCATCCTGATCGCGGTAGATTCATGCCAGTTTGGCACGAGCATCTACTACACCATGAAATCACAGGGCTATCACTCTTGGGAGGAATACATGTCTGAGCAAACGTGCGGGACCGATTGGGAACAAACTCTGTGTACCCTTATTCTCTATGGGGGTGATGCACGCTGCGCTGCCAAAGAGGCAGCCGACTATGCCGCCGAAAACGATTGGAAGCAGGCAGAGGAGGCTTTGAAAAGGGCGAATGAAGCGCAACTGGCAGCGCACAAGATGCAAGCAGAAATACTACACCGTGAAGCACGCGGAGAACAGATTCCCTTTTCTATCCTGCTGGTACATGCACTGGACCTGCTGCTCTTGGCTTGGGCAGAGATTGATTATGCCGAGCAATTCATCAAACTGCACAAGCGTATTGCCGAATTAGAAAGGAGATCAAGAGATGATCCGCGTCCATAAGATTACGGTCATTGGCGGGGGTAGCACCTATACTCCGGAGTTCGTGGATGGATTTATCCAGCGCCGTGAGCAACTCAGCGTAGGGGAAATCGCCCTATATGACATCAATGCTGAGCGGCTAGAGTTGGTGGGCGGTCTAGTCAGACGCATGATTGCCCATGCCGGCCTGGAAACAGCAGTCGTTACGTACACCAACCGCCCTGCTGCCATCGAAGGCGCCGATTTCGTCATCTCCCAAATCCGAGTCGGTGGCGTGGATGCCCGTATCCGCGACGAGAAGATTCCTTTGCAGTATAACGTCATCGGTCAGGAAACAACGGGGCCAGGCGGCTTCATGAAAGCCATGCGTACGATTCCCGTTACTTTGGACATTGCGCGCGATGTGGAAAATCACGCGCCCAATGCCTGGTATCTCAATTTTACCAATCCTTCTGGTATCATCACCGAAGCCCTGCTCACGCATACCCCGCTTAAGGTCGTGGGGCTGTGCAACAACCCCATTAATGCCATTATGGCGGTTGCCGAATATGCGGGAGTTTCTGCTGATGAAGTTTTCCTGGACTGGGTGGGACTGAATCACTTGGCCTGGATTCGCCAGGCATGGGTCAGAGGACGGCTATTACATGTTGAAGATTTTGTACAACTGGCCAGCAAACATGGACACTTCCCCTTTGAGCCTGATTTAATCCGTCTCCTGGGCATGTTGCCCATCGGCTACTTGGCCTATTACTACTATCACGACGAGGCAGTGAGGGAGGCAAAGAGCGCAGGGAAAACGCGTGGGGAAGTAGTCAAAGAAGTAGAAAGCGAACTATTGAAGATGTATGCCGATCCCAGCCTGGTGGTCAAGCCACCGGAATTGATGAAGCGTGGGGGGGCTTATTACTCGGAAATGGCCGTGCGCTTGATAACCTCCTTGCTCACCGATCGGCGGGACGTGCAAATTGTGATCACCCGCAATAACGGTTGCATCCTTGACTTGCCCTCCTCGGCTTCGATCGAAGTGCCCTGTATTGTGGGAGCGCATGGGCTGAGTCCGATTCGTGTTGGTCACCTTCCAGAGGTCATTCGGCCGTTGGTACAAGCCGTGAAAGCCTACGAGCAATATGCGGTCGAAGCTGGCGTTACCGGGTCACGAGAGGTAGCGCTCAAAGCCTTGCTCACGCATCCACTGATACCATCTTATCCCGTAGCAAAGGCGATGCTGGCGGAATTGCTGGAGGCCAATAGAGATTATCTACCGCAGTTCTTCGGTGCAAAGATATGATCCCCATCACCCGTTGTCTTTTCACCGCGAACTCTTAATGGGTCGGAGAGGGAGCCAATGGTTAAGCGAATTCTCGATGCTAATGCCAGTGATTTTCGTGCTATGAGCAAGGCAGAGTTACTGGAGAGCATCCGACTAGCTGAAGGACGCACCGTGTGTGCAGAGGTAGTCTGCACTACACTGCCGCTGATAGATGGCGTGACCAATGCCGAGGTAGCCGCAGCATGTGGCGCGGATTTGATTACGCTCAATGTCTACGATGTACTTCATCCTCTGGTAATGGGCTACCCCAAAGGGCAATTGCCTGCATTACCGGGCATCCCTATACTGCCCAAATTGCCCGTTGGCATCGGAGTAACGATCCACGAAGTGAAGGCACTCGTAGGAAGACCGGTTGGCATTAACCTGGAACCTGTGCCAGCAGATAGGGTCAGCGAAGACTATCAAGGGCGGATAGCCACAGTGGACAATGCCCGCCAGGCAGTTGAGTTAGGGGCCGACTACCTAGTGCTGACTGGGAATCCAGGTTCAGGCGTCTCCACGGAAACGATTGAGCAAGCGACAGCCAAGATTGCCCAAGCTATTGGCGAGCGCATCATTATCATTGCGGGGAAAATGCATGGCGCGGGGTTAGGAGCAGCGGGCATCGTCTCTGCAGAAGCAGTGGAGCGGTTTGCCGCAGCCGGAGCAGACGTCATTCTTGTACCTGCTCCTGGGACCACGCCAGGAGCAACACCAGAGATGATCAAAGCGCTGGTAGACCTGGCTCATAGCTTGGGCAAACTAGCCATGACAGCGATGGGCACTTCTCAGGAGGGGAGCGACGAGGATACGGTACGACGCATCGCCTTGCTGAGCAAGATGACTGGAGCAGACATTTTGCATATCGGCGATGCAGGTTACAGTGGCATGGCTCTCCCAGAAAATATCCTCGCCTTCTCGTTCACCATCCGTGGCCGTCGCCATACCTATCGCCGCATGGCTGCATCCATCAACCGATGATTTTGGGCACCTAGCTGCCTATTTGGTTCATCGTATTGCTTTGACCGTGGTTCATAGGGTCCATTAGTTTTTGGAAAGGGGCTCACAGATGACCTCTGTGAACTATTTCATCCCAGACACGGAGGCCAACGCTTTATCCCACGTCGTCGCCGCCTACGTTGGAGCGTATACCGAAACAAATGATTTGGTCATTGATCCATTCTGCCAATCGCCAACAATCGTAATGGAAACTCACTCACTGGGGCGCCGTGTGATTGCGGTTACTTTCAACCCGCTGGATGCTTTGCGTACCCGCCTGGCTCTGACGCCTCCGCCTACACGCGAACTCATTGCTGCTGTTACGCGCCTGGGCGATTGGCTCAAAGCTGGGGTGCCCTTGCGGGAGCATTTAAGTCGCCTCTACCGTATCCCCTGCCCACAATGTAGTAAGGAGATCATAGCTGACTACTTCATTTGGGAACGTGGTCAGGATATTCCTAAGCGGGTCAGTTATCGCTGTGCTGCCTGTGGAGACGCTGGCTTACGTGACTGCGATGAAAGCGACGCGCGGGTCTTGCGCGAAATACAGCCACGGGGGTTGCATTACTGGTATATGCTGGACCGTGTGGCCAGGCGTGAGGGCAGCGGCAGGAAATTCGCTATTAGCCTGCTGGAATTGTACACACCGCGTAACCTCTACGTCCTCTCCAACCTGGTGCTCAAAATAGATGATCTGTTCTCTGGCACGGTGGTACACGATTTCTTGCGGCTTGCCTTATTGCATTGTCTAGAACTCGGTAGCAAATTGAACACTGTGCCTGGTGAACCTGCCGCTCCTCATACACCACATCTCCATCCGCCCACTCGTTTCGTGGAGTGGAACATCTGGCAAATATTCGAAGACACAGCCCGACGATTAGCTCAGCAGCAACCAGTATCAACGGTACCATTGGCAGCCAGTGTAAAAGATGTCGTCATGCTTCCTCACACCGCCGAAGCAAGAGAGTCTACTCCTGCAGTCAGGGCATTTGTAGGACGCATGCCCGTCAGACAATTAGTACCAGAACTTCCGGCAGGCAGTGTCAACCTGATACTGACCCTACCGCCTCAAATTGGTCGCACATATTGGGCATTGCCTTATCTATGGACAGGGTGGCTTTATGGACACGTTGAATCATCCTTGCTCTGGCCATTGGTCAGACGGCGCAGTTCAGATTGGCCTTGGTATCTAAGAGTCATAGGTGCTATATTCTCCACCTTGCAAAAGACGTTGGATGCTGACGGACACATCGTTTTTTTGGGGCAGAACAAAGGATTGGCTTATCACGAGACATTGGCCTTAGCTGCGTCCAGGGCAAATCTGCGCCTGGAGAGTGCTTTGTATCACCCTCGAGAGCCAGAAGCCGCTACAAAGCCTTTTGCTGGCTTGCGCGGGGATTATCGCTTCACTTGGACACCTGGAGCCTCCTTGCCACTATGGCCAATGTCTAGCGAGGAGCTTACGGCAAGACTGCGTCAGATCGCCGTAGCGGCAGCGGAGGAAGTGCTGCAACAGCGCGGTGAACCTGCGCCTTTTGCACGCCTCCACTGCCATATCTGGCAAACGTTGGCGCAACGCGGGGTTCTGCAGCGAGTTATGTCAATAAAAGAGCCGATATCGCCGTTGGACTGGGTGCGGGATCAAATCAAGGCAGCATTACAGGAGGAAATAGATCGTACCTTGGTGCAGTTATGGGAGGAAGGGGAAGAGGATGAATGCTTGTGGTGGCTAAAGCAAGCACCAGATATCCCTCCTCTCACAGAGAGAGTAGAACAAGCCACATACGAGATTCTGACATCCGTTGCCAGCATCGAGCTTACTGAGTTCATGCGGGCAATCTATCAGTGCTTTCCCGGCGTGTTGACCCCGGATGCAGAATGGGTGATGGCTTGTTTAAAGTCATACGGGCAACAAATAGCGGCAGGGCATTGGGCTTTGAAAGATACGGATCACCTAGAACAACGCGTTGAAGCCCGAGAGAGGATATTGCACACTCTAGCAGATTTGGGTAAGCGTTGGGGCTACAAGGTGGAATTCGGGACTCAGGGGGTAAATATATGGTGGGTCCAGCCAGAAAGAACCATATTGGCTTTTGTAGTGCTGGATTCAGCAGCGCTTCATCCCCTATTTGGGGTGCCTGTTACGGATGAGTTCGCCAAGGCGCGTAAATTGGTTATTTTTCCAGAGGCACGCCTGGATTTGCTCCGCCTTAAACTCGCACGCTCCATGACATTGCGCAAGCAATTGGCCGCTCAAGGATGGCAGTTTATCCAGGATGTCGCCCTACGACAATGGGCCAGCCAAGCGGATATTGCTCTAGCAGGTCTAGATTCCCTGGTGAGTTTGGATCCACTCGCGATACAGAATCGCACTCAGCTTTCATTTATGTAAAATTGCTCTTGTTTTTATCTCCGGTACCCCCTATGCGGCGTAAATCGCTCACATGCGCAATAAGAATATGGCCTCTTGTGTTTGCACGCTGCCATATTGTATGTTATGATCCTTCCGTTTTGCACAACCTCTGAGCAAGAAAGGGTGTACTCAGCGTGGCTGCTTCGGATCAATATTCTGCTGTCGCCACACTTGTGCTGACACGTGAAAACATTCCACACAATATCGTCAAGCTAGCACTGCCAGCAGTAACGGAAAACCTACTGGTGACCATGGTCTACCTAGCCGATACGTTGCTTGTTGGCAGGCTGAAAGATCCTGCAGCACTAGCCGCTGTGAGCCTGGGTGGGCTATTTCTGAACATAGCTACGCAGTTGTTCTCTGCTATCTCCATTACAGCTACAACCCTTGTTGCCCACGCCTGGGGTGGTGCCCATTATGAGCAGGCCAAGCGAGTTGCCGCACGCGCTATTCTCTTTGCCATTTTATTTGCAGCGGGAACTATTGCGGTGCTGTGGCCTTCCGCAAGTGCGATACTTGCGCTTATGGGGGCCAGTACGCGCGCAATCGCCATGGGTAGCGCGTACATGCGCATTATCCTTGTGGCATCGTTGCTCGGTTTTCCCATGTTGGTGCTGAATGGGATCATGCGCGGCTCTGGTGACACGAAAACGCCCATGATGATCACCTTGGTAATGAATGTCTGGCACGTGTTGCTGGCAACGGTATTGGTCTTTGGACTAGGGCCTTTTCCCGCATTTGGGCTACGTGGCGCAGCTTTGGCTACCGCATCTGCTCAGCTATTGGGTGGTTCCTTGGCTCTGTTTCTAGTTATAAACGGGAAGAGATTCCTGAAACTTCGTTGTCGCGATATACTGCAGTGGGATGGACAACTGATTGGACAAATGTTGAGCCTTAGCCTGCCTACTGCTGGTGAGTCCCTCGTCATGCGCTTGGGCTTTATCCTTTTTATGCGTATTGTCTCAGCACTTGGAGAGATCCCACTGGCTGCACATCAGATTGCAGTCAACATAGAATCTTTGTCCTTCATGCCTGGGTTTGGATTGGGCATTGCCAGCACTACGCTCGTTGGTCAGTCTCTAGGAGCAAGGAAACCAGAGTTAGCTGAGGAAAGCATACGCAGCACCATGCGCGTTAGCATTGCTGTGATGGGGGCGCTAGGCGTTATTTTCGCCCTGTTTGGTTCAAACCTCGCGGCTATCTTTGGTAGCACGCCCGAAGTCCTATCCCTTGCCGGAGATGCCGTACGAATTGGAGCGCTGGAACAATTGCCCATTGCTGTCTTGATGGTGATCGCTGGCAGTCTGCGTGGTGCTGGGGACATGAGGACACCCATGCTCGCCACCCTGGTAGGCACTCTCTTCTTCCGTGTGCCAATCGTCTACCTTTTTGCCATTGTGTTTGGTTGGGGTCTGAATGGAGTCTGGCTGGGTACGGCTGTGGATTGGACAGCCAGAGCTGCCTTAATCTATTTCCTGTTCCGCAGAGGAGACTGGAAAAGACTTCGATTATGAAAAAGGGGATGAGAAAATTCTCATCCCCTTTCGATTGCTTCAGCGCGCCTAACGAATTGCCTTCTCCGTATTGGGGTCAAAGAAGTGAACCTTGGCCATGTTGAAGACGGCATCAATCGTTTGCCCTACCCGGGCTGAGGTGCGGGGATCAAAGCGGCCGATGAAAAACTTGGAGTCGGAGAGCAGATACACAAAGACCTCGCTACCCATCAGCTCAGTCACATCTACCTTTGCCGTGACTGTTTCTGCAGTGATACCCGGTGGAGCATAGTAGCGGTCGTGGATGTCCTCTGGCCGGATTCCGAAAATTACCTGCTTGCCGAGATAATCCCGTAAGGCTAGAGACTTGTCAGCTGGCACCCGAACTCTGAAACCCGGGCCTTCAGCGTACATCTCCTCCACAGTGCCACTGAGCCTGGTCTCGAAAAAGTTCATCGCTGGGCTGCCAATGAAGCCAGCGACGAACATATTGCCAGGATAGTCGTATAGGTTCTGGGGAGTATCTACTTGCTGCAATATGCCATCCTTCATGACAGCAATGCGCGTGCCCATGGTCATTGCTTCGGTTTGGTCATGAGTCACGTAAATGAAAGTGGCTTGCAAACGCTGGTGGAGCTTGGAAATCTCAGCGCGGGTTTGTACTCGGAGTTTGGCATCCAAGTTGGATAGGGGCTCATCCATCAAAAAGACCTGCGGCTCACGGACAATAGCACGCCCAAGGGCTACGCGCTGGCGCTGGCCGCCGGATAATTGCCGAGGCTTGCGGTCAAGTAGCCCTTGAATGCCCAATATTTCCGCGGCTTCTTTAACTCTCCGGTCAATTTCCTGTTTGGGCATCTTGCGCAGCTTTAAACCAAAGGCCATGTTATCGTACACGCTCATGTGCGGATAGAGAGCGTAGCTTTGGAAAACCATGGCAATATCACGATCCTTGGGTGCAATATCATTGACCACCCGGTCGCCAATCTTGATAATCCCGCTGGTGACCTCCTCAAGGCCGGCCAAAAGACGCAGCGCAGTAGTCTTACCACATCCAGATGGTCCTACCAGAACCAAAAACTCCTTATCAGGGATATCCAGCGTCATGTCGTTAACTGCAATGACATCGCCGAAACGCTTGGTGACATGATCATATGTCACGCTAGCCATTTCAATTCCTCCAAATGTAATGTTAAAAGTGGGAAATACTATGCAATTTGCAAGGAACAGGACTGTTCGGTCATCCACAAGGATGGGCATAAGGCCAAAACCGCTTCCTTACGAATTGCGAAAGGTCATACTGTCTGAATCAGTTGTTGCCAGATCGCCTCCTTTTTGTTCTCTTTAGTGCTCAAACAGGTAAAAAAACCGTAATTCTTCTGTGCGCTGAAAATGCTATAGCAGATGTGTCACTATCATAGTAAAAAACCCGAGTTTTGTCCAATGAGCATGTTCTTCAGGTGATTGCAAATATTGTTGCTCGAGTTTGAGAGATGACAAGCAGCCAGACAGCACATAGCCTGTCATTGTATCGCTACTCGGCTCTTTTTTATCCATTCGCATCCCCCTAGCAACAGCCAACGCATCTGCTTGATTGTGCACATGCAATTTGAACAATCGCCATGTTCATGCTATACTTAACCTGACCGATAAACGATGTAGGAGGAAAGCGCGTGCGACCTGATGGGCGAGCCAATGACCAACTGCGACCAGTAGAGTTTATTCCTCATTATCTGGATCACAACCCGGCTTCTGTACTGGTGCGCATGGGCAAGACCTGGGTATTGTGCGCGGCCTCTGTGGCTGACGAAATCCCGCTTTGGTTGAAAGACCAGGCCCAAGGGTGGGTGACTGCTGAATATGGCCTGTTACCTGCATCTACCCACACGCGGACACCACGTGAAGCCAGTACAGGAAGCGTCAGAGGACGGACACAGGAAATCCAACGGATGATTGGCCGCTCCCTACGGGCAGCGCTAGACCTGCGCAAGTTGGGCCAGCGCACCATTACGATAGACTGTGATGTAATCCAAGCAGATGGAGGCACCCGCACGGCTGCAGTGACCGGGGGTTACGTAGCGCTAGCGCTTGCAGTGAACCAACTCGTGCAATCGGGTGCAGTGCACCGCAGTGTGTGGCGTGCTCCAGTGGCAGCAGTAAGTATAGGCGTAGTACAGGGCGAACCCGTGCTCGATCTGTGCTATGAGGAGGATTCACAAGCGGAAGTAGATTTTAACGTTGTCATGACCGCACGTGGTCAATTCGTCGAGATACAGGGGACCGCAGAAGGGCAACCCTTTGATCGAGCAGTGATGGACATACTGTTGAACCTAGCTGAAAAGGGCATCAAAGAGCTCTTGATGGCACAGAAGCAGGCTCTGGCCAGTTAGCAGGCATTATGCCAAA
The DNA here is from genome assembly GCA_014360905.1 of Chloroflexota bacterium. Classification (NCBI taxonomy): domain Bacteria; kingdom Bacillati; phylum Chloroflexota; species Chloroflexota bacterium. The sequence goes on along the minus strand of JACIWW010000008.1, from coordinate 86,895 downwards.
CATAGGAGACAAGAAATGCGTTGCCTTCTAGAGCCCAGGCCTGCTATTGTGTTTCCATCTGCTGTTATGTAGACCAGAAGAATAGAACAGGGAATGAACTATGAACCGTGAAGATGCATGGAAACTGTTGACCGAATTCACCCAAAATCAAAGCCTAATTAAGCACGCCCTAGCGGTAGAAGCAGCGATGAGGGCGTACGCCCGCAAATTAGGCGAAGATGAAGAAAAATGGGGCGTTGTTGGGCTGATCCACGACTTTGACTATGAAAAATTCCCCACAATGCCTCCCCATGCTGCCGAAGGAGCCAGGATCCTACGTGAACGGGGCTGGCCAGAGGAGATCGCACGCGCTATAGAATCTCACGCAGACTACCTTGGCATTGAGCGCAGGACCATTATGGAGAAAGCGCTGTATGCAGTAGACGAACTGACCGGCTTGATTACGGCTGTGGCCCTGGTGCGCCCAACGAAGGATATCCGAGACATCACCGAAATCAAATCCATCAAGAGCAAATTTAAGGACAAGGCTTTTGCCGCTGGTGTGAGCCGTGAAGACATCCTACGTGGTGCAGAAGCACTCGGGGTAGACCTATGGGGAGAGCACGTGCCATTGGTGCTGGAGGCGATGAAAGGCATTGCAGAAGAACTGGGCTTGGCAGGTCAGGGGAATCGTTGAAAGGATAAAAAACTCATGGCATCACCTGCTGCTGGCAGGTTTTGCCCTTCTCACCTTCTTAGCAACAGCGTGGTTGCTATTGCCCTGGCAGAGCGGGAATGAACCAACAGCCTTTTTCCCTTCAGCTACAGCAACGATCACTCGAGTGAGCGTAGAGCGGAAGCCTACGCCAACCTCCTTCATTCCCACTGCTACGCCTGAGCCAGTGATCCACGTAGTGCAACCAGGTGAAGTGCTGGGATTGATTGCCAAGGAATACGATACTACCATCGAGGCCATTGTGGAAGCCAACGGCCTAAAAGATACCCACCTGATCGCCGTTGGTCAAAAGCTCATCATTGCGGGTGCGAAGCGCACCCCGGTGCGTTCAGAAGTCTTCACGCCCACGCCGACCCCCACACCGACATCTGCGCTTCCCTATCCCGCCCCCATCTCACTCGGTCCGTCTGAAGGCGCCGAGTTCCACGGCCGCGAAGCACGTATTGTCCTGCAGTGGGCTTCCGTTGCTACGCTAAAGGATGGCGAATGGTACGAGGTCAAAATATGGTCAGAGGATGCCGATAACCCATACCGGTCCTGGACCAAAGCTTCGAGTTTGGTTGTACCCATCTCCCTATCCTCTGGTCACAGGAGAATGCGCTATTGCTGGAGCGTAGGCATCGTATACCGCAGCCGTAGCATCATTCCGCTAAGTCCTGTGCAAGCTCCCAGATGCTTTTATTGGTATCTGTGGTAAAAAGTGAAATCCCCCTGCTCAGTCAGGGGGATTTCACTAGTGGATAATGCTCTCGCTTGCAGCAAATTTGAACTAGCATCGCCTCAGGGTAGCCGGTACAGGCCCTATTGATAGCTCTGCCACTTGCTCTCCAGATCAGGGCTTTGTAGAGTTTCTATAATATACTCTGCAAATTCGGCTCCAGTTGCCCCGCCTGGCCTACCGGTAACCTGGATTTTCCGCTCGAACTGGCCGCAGATATCCAGCGCCATATCCAATTGCCGTGCCTTCTCCACGAACCCAATGTGGTTGAGCAACATTGCTGCCGCTTTAATGATGCTGGATGGGTCGGCATACTGTGCCCGGCCTTCCTCTACCATGCGTGGAGCCGTGCCATGGATGGCCTCGAACATGGCATAGCGCTTGCCAATATTCGCACTGCCCGCTGTACCAACGCCACCCTGAATCTGCGCCGCCTCGTCGGTGATGATATCTCCGTAGAGGTTGGGCAACACGATGACACGGAACTCGGAGCGGCGGCTGGGATCCAGTAGCTTGGCAGTCATGATGTCAATGAACCAATCATCCCACTCGATGCCAGGATAGTCCTTAGCCACCTCGGCGGCAATGTTGAGGAACTTCCCATCAGTGGTTTTCACCACGTTAGCCTTTGTTACCACGGTCACTTTCTTGATATTGTTCTTCTTGGCATACTCGAAAGCCAACCGAATGATGCGATCCGAGCCCTGGGTGGTGATCACCTTGAAATCAATCGCCAAGTCATCGGTGACGTTAATGCCCTTGCTCCCCAATACATAGACATCCTCAGTGTTTTCTCGGAAGAACATCCAGTCTATACCCTGGTCCGGAACACGCACCGGACGGACGTTGGCAAACAGATCCAACTCACGACGCATGGCGACATTGGCACTTTCGATATTCGGCCAGGGGTCACCTTTCTTGGGTGTGGTCGTCGGGCCCTTTAAGATGACATGGCACGCTTTGAGCTGCGCCAATACGTCATCTGGAATGGCTTGCATTAGCCTGGCTCGGTTCTCAATGGTCAATCCCTCGATGGGCCGCAGTTCGACCTTGCCACTCTTGATCTCATCCTGAAGCAAGAATTCCAGGATGCGGTGAGCATGTTGGCAGATGATCGGCCCAATGCCATCACCACCTGCTATGCCGATGATAATGGGTTTCACTTTGGAATAGTCCAGCCAGTCCTCGGCTGCCTTCATGCGTTCGACGCGTTCCAGTTGTTCCACCAAAAGCTTGCCGAAGTGCTCTTTGGCTCTTTCAATTGCCTCTGCTTTTTCCAATGCGATGTTTGCCATACTTATTTCACCTCCTCAGGTTTGTCAGGCATTAGATACAAGATTTCGTCCCATGGCTGTCGGTACAGCCTGGTTTTTAACCGTTTTTGATCCATCACATGACCCATCAGCCCGATGCTTCTGCCCAGCACAAAGAGGGCATTCAGAGCACCAAGCGCAACGAATTCTTTCACTTCCTTCGGCGTGTAGCCAATACTTCTCAACATATCGCAACACAGGATGCCGATACAGCCATCTACGTTTAGGATCAGGTTTTCTCGCTTAGCCGTCGTTAGTTTCTCCACCTCCAGTGCATAATCCAGGTAAGGTGTCATGGGGAAATGCTTTCGTGCGTAATCCTTCAGTAGCTCGACGCGCTTGTCCGGGTTTCTCACCGATTTGATGCGGTGCCCAATGCCAGGGATGTTGATGCCTTTGTTTTTCATGTCTCTGACCATGAAATCAGGAGTGTGCCCCGCATCATGGTAGAACGTGAAATACTCTGCGGCATCGTTCACTGCTCCGCCAAAGAGTGGCCCAATTGTGAGCAATCCACTGGCCAGTGCAGAGATGAGATCCTTGCCTGCGCGTGCCGCGACAATGGCATTGTGCGCACCGGATACAGCCGGACCATGATCCGCAGTGATCAATACAACCATCTCCAGGAAGTTCGTGGCCCATTTAGGAAGCTTTTTCTTGAACCAAAGCAGCCCAAGAACGCCTCCTAGGCCATAGTTCTGTTCCACAACCTCACTGATGGTCACCCCGCAGTACTTTGGCTCTTCACCTCGGTCATCGGAGATGGTAGTCATGAATTCAGTGGGACGTCTGACCAGTTTGAGACGGACGGCATCGGCATAGTCCATGGGCACTTTCTGTGGCTCAACGTCAGGTCTGGGTACCAACTTGCCTTCTTTGACCAAGCGCTCGTAGGTTTCTTTGATCTTGGCATCGAAATCATCAAAAGAATCTGGAACGATGGCCCCTGCTTCCCGTAAAGCCTTGTTCTTGGCATCAGCTGTCTCTCGATCTGCCCCAGCACGGGCTCCTGCATGGCCAAACTGCACTTCGGTGGGAAAGATTTTGGAGCAAGTCCCAATACACCATGCGACTAGCGGCTTGGTGATGCGTCCATCTTTGAGCGCTTCGACTACGTCATATTCATCCAAGCCACCGACTTCCCCAAACATGACCATCATCTTGATCTCTGGATTGGCTTCGAAACGCAGGAGGTGATCGATAAATGTAGAGCCAGGATATCGGTCGCCACCGATGGCAATGCCTTCGTACACACCATCGGAATTGCGTGCAACAATGTTATTGAGCTCGTTGGACAGCCCTCCCGATTTGGAGACATAGGCCACGCTACCGGGCCGATGCAAGCGGGCCTCGATGATGTTCTCGATCGTTCCTGCTGTGTTGCCAATACGAAATGCACCTGCAGCAATCCCGCCCACGGTCGCAGGACCAATGATCCACTTATTACGCTGTTTTGCAATGTGGATTAATTCCTTTGTCCGGTGCTCTGGCACGCCCTCCGCGATGATAGCTACTGTGCGTATCGTATCGCTTTCCAGTGCTTCTTTGGAAGTAGGGTAAGCGGAGCGGAATGACGCAAAATTCACTAGTACATCCGCATCAGGATGCTTTTCTGCTGCTTCCTTGATTGAGCGATAGATGGGAATGAGTATCTCTGAAGCGCCCCAGAAGCATTTGTGGTATCCCTCTTGGGTGGGATCTACAATACAGGCCACGGAGGGCGTGGTTCGCCGGCAAACGTAATCGAAATCGAGCATGCGCTGAATGGGGGCCGCTTGATACCCATACACAATAGCCCTGGTGTTCTTGTCGAATAAAATGTAGTCAGGTCGTTTTTCTGCCATGTGTCACCACCTATTTCTTGTCTTCCCCAGCGGACTTTTCAGATGAGCCTAGGGCAAGGTTCACAATGCGGGTCATATGCATCTCGGGACCATACACTTCAATAGGCACACCGAGTTCTCGGCCCAACTCCTTCATCAGACGCAGACCCTCCTGGTAATTTGGCCCTCCACGACGCACGAAAATGTGCACATTCGTCTCCTGGAGTTTTTGCTTATATTCTTTCAGAGCCATAGTGATGCCAGTAAAGGTCTTGGCCACATCGGTGAAGTTGGCAATGCCACCGCCGATCAGCAGGAATTTGGGCCTACCCTGAGGATCCTTTTCACGGGTCATCAAATCCAGGATTGTTTTGGCATACTCGTAGGTCTCACTGGTCGAAGGGTTGCCACTATACTCCCCATAGTTGGCCAGTTCCTGCCCATAGCCAAGGTCAACGATGGTATCGGTGTAAATGACGCTCGCTCCACCGCCTGCGACCATTGTCCAAACTCTGCCTTTGGGATTGAGTATCGTCAGTTTGAGCGAAGCGCCGCTTTTCTCGTCCATCTCTTTGATATACTCTTCTTCTTTGGTTAACCTACGTCCGAAGGGCGCAGGAAAGGTGATGTACCCCCACTTATCCCCGCATTCGAAGAGAGCGGTATCATCGAGTCTGGCTACGAGATCCAGCGGGACAATAGTGTGATCGGAAACTACAAAGGGATTGATCTCCAGGAAGGCATAGGCAAGGTCCCGATAAAACTTGAATAACCCCCGGACAAAATCAGCGAAGAGTTTTCTCTTATCTACTGGGGTATCCGCCGGGAGCCTGGATTCGATATCGAGCTGATTGATATCCTCCGCAACCCCCACGTGAATCTCGACCACTGTATCCCATACTTCCTCGATATCCACGCCTCCGTGATTGGAGAAGTAAATGGTGTCGCCATCGCGATCGCTTTTGATGGCAACGTAATACTCGCCTTCGTGCGGCACGTATGGTTCGATGAGGAAATGGGTCAGTTTGTCGGTGACCTTGCCGATGGTCGTTTCCTTATTCATTCGCTCGGCAATCCATTGCCTTGCTTCCTCATACGTATCCGCAACCTTGATCAAGCCATGCTTGCCCCGCTTGCCAAAGAGCTGATCGGGCTTGACGACCAGTTTCTCCCGAGTCAACCACGGATGTGCTTGTGGCAGGGTATCGAGATTGGTGTCTGGCCCAACAAGCACAACCTGGCCAGGATAGGCAGGCAATTGGCCAAAGTAGGTTGACCAGTGTGCGGCTAGCATCCTTTTACCGTCAAATTCTCGAATGCCTCTCTGTGCCATAATCTCCTCATCCTTGTTAAAGTTTATGCTTATTTCTTCCCCATTAGCGCTAGCGTGCCTCCAGCGAGGATCGCCGCCTTCTGACGTTCGGAAAGATTGTAGCCTACCTCAAACTCGATGCCTTTGGTCTTGTTCCGTACGAACAGCGCCCCTCCAGTTTCAAGTGCTCTGCGAATATTCGGGATTTCGATCTCATCGCCCTGTTCGATGCGGTCATAGTCACTTTCCTCCTTGAATGTGAGCGGAACAATCCCAAAATTGATGAGATTGTCGGTGTGAATCCTCTCCAGGGACTTGGCAATCACCGCTTTAACACCCAGATACATCGGACAAAGCGCGGCGTGTTCTCGCGACGACCCCTGGCCATAACTCACACCGGCAACAATCACGTTTTGTTTCCCAAAGGCCTGAATTTGCTTCGCACGCTCGTAAAATTTGGGATCAACGGGAGCAAAGACGAACTCAGAGTACTTGGGCACGTTCGAGCGGTATTTCATCTTATCGCCAGCAGGGATAATATGATCCGTGGTGATCTTATCGCCCACTTTGATTGTAACCACGCCCTCGATGGTCTCGGGCAGGGGCGTGCTGGCAGGTGGCTCACCAATGTTCGGACCGCGGAAGATTTTGACTTCCTCTGGGTGTTCCGAGGGCATAATGAACATGCTGTCGTCAATATAGAAACGCTTGGGCATCTCGATACGAGGGTATTCGATGCCCATTTTCTCCAGGTCACGGGGATCGGTGAGTTTGCCAGTGATGACTGCAGCGGCCGCAGTCTCGGGGCTGGTAAGGTATACCTGTGCATCCTTCGTGCCAGAGCGCCCCTCAAAGTTCCTGTTGCTGGTCCGTATGGATACCGCAGCAGTGGCAGGCGCCTGGCTGTTGCCAATGCAAAAGCCGCAAGCAGACTCAGACAGCCTAACTCCTGCGGCTAGCAGGTCAGACAATCCGCTATCGCGGGCAATGTTCTGCAGCACCTGTCGCGAGCCAGGAGCGAGCACAAAGCTGACGTTAGGATGAACCCTCTGATTCTTCAAAATGCGGGCCACGGTCATGAGATCTTTGTAAGATGAGTTGGTGCAACTGCCAATACATACCTGATCTACTGGCAAGCCCTCTAGCTCTCGGACCGTCTTGATATTCCCCGGGCTATGCGGATATGCCACGAGCGGCACAAGCTCATCGAGATTAATATCAACGACTCTATCGTAAGTCGCGTCTGGGTCAGGTAGGATTTCCACCCAATCCTGGGCTCTATCCTGTGCCTCGAGAAAAGATTTCGTAACTTCATCGCTTGGGAAAATGGAAGTGGTCACGCCGCATTCCGCGCCCATGTTCGTGATGGTAGCGCGGTCAGGAACGGACAACGTCTTGATGCCATCTCCACCGTATTCGAACACGTAACCAACGTTGCCTTTAGTAGTGAAGATTTCCAGCACTTTGAGGATAATGTCCTTTGCGGAAACCCATGGCGGCAGTTTGCCGTGCAAATTGATGCGGATCACACGCGGGCAAGTCAGATAGAATGGACCGCCGGCCATAGCCACCGCGACGTCAAGGCCACCTGCGCCGATGCCAATCATGCCCACACCACCAGCCGTTGGCGTGTGAGAATCAGAACCGAGCAGCGTCTTGCCTGGTTTGGCAAAGCGTTCCAAATGAACCTGATGGCAGATACCGTTCCCTGCTCGCGAGAAAATGATGCCGTATTTCGCTGCCACGGTCTGCAGGTACTTGTGGTCATCGGCGTTCTCAAAACCAATCTGGATAGTATTGTGGTCCACATAACTGACTGACAATTCCGTCCTGACTCGTGGTACCCCCATGGCCTCAAACTGCAAATAAGCCATTGTGCCAGTAGCATCTTGGGTCAGTGTCTGGTCAATCCTAATGCCAATCTCCTTGCCAGGTTCCCACTTTCCCTCGACGATGTGTGGCTCCAGAATTTTCTGAACAACGTTCTTGCCCATAGTGCCTCCTTAAAAGGATTAGATTATGTATCCTCAGGCAACAAAAAAGCCTGCAAGTACTGTTTCCAGCCACCTGAGGCTTCTTGAATTTCTGCCGACACGGGAGAAAAGCGCCTTAAGCGCATCCCCGTGTGCCACACTGCACAGAACCAGCCTCGGTATCCAGCGGTAATTAACCTACTCAACACATTTGTTGAGACATTATAAAGCAGCGGGGATTTTTGTCAAAATAGCAATGGGGGGCAAGACCTTCCCAGTGGTAAGGACTCGCTGTTGAACCTATACTAGCCAGGGGGATATCATGCTCCTTTGTATTTTTGTCTCGTGTTTCCCGCTTCGGTGCTTCAGAAAAAGGCAATCGGCAGCAGTAGCATCGCTGCTATGCTGACTGCCAAATAGGTAAATGTTCCCAAAGAGCGTGAAAATTTGTCCACCTGTGGGATTAAGGCTGCTACTAGATCTTCCTCGAGCAAGGAAAAGAGCACTTCAATCCAGTGCTGCTTTCATCTTATGCAGTCCCATACCGTTGTTGTAGACGATAGCCCCAGGCAACCAGTTGGCTACCAAGCCAGGTCAGTGCTCGCCAATGGAAGTGGCGATCCATGGCGAGCCTGACCAAGGCCTGTCGCACCAGCCGCTCCTTCTCTGCTTCGCGCAAAGCATCCTTATAGCGCTCCTGTTGTACCAACACATCCTTCCAGCTTAGCATTTTCACACCTCCTTTATGCTAGCATTGTGATGCGCGCTTGGACAGCAGGCGCGCTTGTGATCATGCGGTTGATTGTCAATCCAATGCTACGTGAATCTGATGCTGTTGTTGTTCAGCAGGTGGCTGTTCCTTGCGTTGCAGACGTCTTATGGCTTCTTCGATCCATGCCAGCTCCGCCTGCATTACTGCGATTCTGTAGTCCAAGGTCAGCATCCAGAAAAAGGTCTCCCTTGGAGAGTCAACCACTTTTACATAGTCAGCACTTACCTCGGGAACCTTGCATGCACGCTCCAACCTTGCCCGCATCTGTGCAGCCACCCGCTCGAAGATAGCCAGAATCTCGTCATCAGAGAGTTGGCCAGCAAAAAAGACCTGAATCAGCCATGGAATACGCACCTCTTCCGGAGGGAGCAGCGTTGTCAGCCAACGCCGCAGCTCCTCCCGTCCCATTTCTGTCAGAGAGTAGACTCGGCGAGGCGGCCGGTTCTCGCTCTGGATGGTTTGGACCTCGACCCAGCCCTGGTCAGCCATCCGAGTAAGGGTTTAGTATAATATATTTTTAATATTATATAGGACTAATCATATAATAGCATAAAAGGCTAATTTGTAAGACCCAAGAAACAAAGAGAGCCCCCTCACCTCTCAGCTTCTTTGACAATCCTCATGCCTTGTGCTATGATGAGACAAATTTGGAAACTGTATCAAAAACAGGTAGATAAGGCGCGTATATTCGGTACTTAATGTCTTGCAAAACCCTGTTGCTGGCTTTTGAACTTGTTTATCTCTATTCCATAGCATCCGTATCATTGCGCACAATCGAACGTCATTGAGATAAAAGCAAGTAAACTTCGCTGGGGCTAGAAAGATTATCAAAACTTGGACCTCTTGCCTACACGGAAAGGAGGTGAACTGTCAACAGGGCAAGAGGGTGATCGCTCCAAATGGTACGGATGCCAGGTGTAATTACTTGTTAGAGGAGGATTTCGGTGAATATAGAACTTATTGCCCGTATTATTGGGGCCTTACTCGTGGGCTTTCTAGGATGGCAGCTTGGATTCTCTCTTAGCACCCAAGGACAGCCACCCTATCTGTATAGCATAGTGAAATTGCTTGGCAATTCTGTGGTCATATTCCTACCCTACATCCTTGCGGCGATCGGAGCTTTGTTGGGATTGCTGTTCACTCCCCATCTGACCACACGGCCATTTTTTTGGCTCAGGAGCAAATTGCGGCAAGTTCCTATATCAACTCTAGTAGCTGCCCTGATTGGCCTGGTCCTTGGTCTGATCATCTCTGCGTTACTTGCTTTGCCCCTATCTGTTTTGCCCACACCCCTGGGAGAAATTCTTCCCTTTGTCTCCGCTTTGTTGTTCACTTATCTGGGCGTTATGGTGATGGTTACTCGTGAAAAGGAGATCTTTAGTGCTTTGGGGATACGACTGACCAGAGAAAGACAAGTACCCAGGAAAGAAGAACAAGTATTGCTGGATACTAGCGTAATTATTGATGGACGCATTGCGGACATCAGCCAAACAGGTTTTATCCACGGGACTATCGTGATCCCACGCTTTGTGCTCAATGAATTGCAGCACATTGCTGACTCCCCCGACACCTTGCGACGCAACCGTGGTCGGCGTGGGCTGGATATGTTGAACAAACTGCAGAAAGAATCTCGCGTCCCGATTCGGATCGCAGAGCTCGATGTCCCTGATGTCCATGAAGTGGACGAGAAGCTTGTTAGATTGGCCAAGAACCTGGATTGTCCCATCATCACCAACGATTATAACCTGAACCGAGTGGCGGAATTGCAGGGCATTAAGGTGCTCAACGTCAACGAACTGGCCAATGCGGTGAAAACGGTGGTCTTGCCAGGTGAGACCATCACCTTGCACATCATCCAAGAAGGAAAAGAATTGGGGCAAGGTGTGGGCTATCTGGATGACGGCACAATGGTCGTTGTAGAGGAGGGTCGTCGCCATCTCAACGAAACCGTGGAAGTGAGTGTCACGCGGGTTCTGCAGACGGTGGCCGGGCGCATGATTTTTGCACAATTGGTTGGCAAGAAGTAGCTGCAGCAGAGCAGTGAGAAGCTGGTAGGTACGGCCTATATCAGCGCAGCATGCGCAATAGTTGATCACCATGGCAATTGTAACCTTATCGCGACAACTGGGCGCTGGCGGCTCTGAAATAGCCGCTGGTGTAGCAAAGGCACTTGGACTCCGTATCATTGACCGTGAGGCCATTGATTGCGCTGCATTGGAAGCGGGAGTGCCAGAGATCGCTTTGCACGAACTGGGCTATGAGGGTCGACGAGGCTTGATGCAAAGGATCTTGGATGCACTGAAAGCATCGCCTGCTATCCCTAGCATTGGCGAGATGGAGCGCCGGGAATCGGTTTTATCCCTAACCATGTCCCCACGGGGCATTTTCACGCCTGCCATGCCACTCTTGAGCGCAGCCATGGAAGATTATGTACGCATTGTGGGCATGGTAATCCTGAACATGGCCCAGGAAGGCAACGTTCTGATCATCGGCCGGGCCAGCCAGGTACTACTGAAAGACAATCCAGAGGCACTGCACATCAAGGTCATCGCCCCCTTGCCCCGTCGGGTTGAGAAACTGATGCGTATTGAAGGCATTACGCAGCGCGAGGCTACACAGCGCATTTTGGCTAGCGATCAGGCACGAGCAGAGTATCTGCGGCGTTACTATGGGGTTAACTGGCTTGACCCCCAATTATACGATCTGGTGATCAATACTGGGCGGATATCCATTCAGACGGCCATCCAACTAGTAGTGATGGCACAAGTGCAGCGGGTAATTCCAGAGGCCTCTCAGCAATGAGAGATAGATAATAAATGCAAAGTGGTGAGAATATGGGCTTAAAGGTGTATAACACGCTAACGCGACAAAAGGAAGAGTTCATCCCCTTGCAACCAGGGGAAGTCAAAATGTATGTCTGTGGGCCAAATCTGTACGGTCCGGCACACGTAGGACATGCCATGTCCTACATCGTCTTTGATACGATCAAACGGTACCTGCGCTATCGAGGCTATCAGGTCAAGCATGTACAAAACTTTACTGACATCGAAGATCGTATCATCGAGACAGCACGCTCGCTTGGCACCTCCGTTAAAGAGTTGGCGGACCGGTATATCGTCCGTTTCTTTGCCGAAATGGATGCGCTGAATATCCAACGCGCAGATTACCATCCACGTGCTACAGAGGTTATCCCCAAGATTATCGAGATGGTTCAAGGTTTAATCCAAAAAGGATATGCTTATGAGGTGGATGGGGATGTCTATTTTCGCGTAACTCGCTTTCCGGATTATGGCCGACTCTCGAAGCGCTCTTTGGACCAGATGGAGGCTGGGGCACGCATTGAGGTTGATGTACGCAAGGAGCACCCCATGGATTTTGCACTCTGGAAAGCGTCCAAGGAAGGCGAACCGTCTTGGGACAGTCCGTGGGGCAAAGGTCGTCCGGGTTGGCATATCGAATGTTCCGCTATGTCCATCCAGTTTTTGGGAGAGCAGCTCGACATACATGGCGGCGGCCCAGATGTCATTTTCCCGCATCACGAAAATGAAATTGCCCAATCTGAAGCATATACAGGTAAAACGCCCTTTGTTAAATACTGGATACACAATGGCCCTTTGAAGTTGCGCGAAGACGAGGAGAAAATGACCCGTCACCTGGGCAATTTCATTAGCGTTCAGGAGGCTCTGCAGAAATACAGTACGGATGCAATTCGCCTCTTTATCCTCTCCTCTCATTATCGTAGTCCATTGACCTGGAAAGAGGAGAATGTGTTAGCCGCTGAGCGAGGGGCAGAGAGACTGCGTGCTGCGTTGAAAGATTATACCGGTCCCCCTTCGATCAATCCAGGCGATGCCTTGTGCGAGGAGGCAGAGGCAGCCCGCCGTGAATTTATCGCAGCCATGGACGATGACTTTAACACGCCGCGAGCGATTGCGCAGGTATTTGAACTGGCGCGGATGATCAACCAAGCACGGGATAGCGGGGTTGCCTCCCAATCGCTGACCTATGCCCAGAGCATCTTGAAAGAACTGACGGATGTGCTGGGCCTGACGATGAAGGGATTGCCAGGCCCAACGGAAGCCGAGCCATTCATTGCCCTCTTAGTTGAGGTACGCAGCCAGTTGCGTGCTGCCAAGCAATGGGCACTGGCTGATAGAATCCGGGATCGTCTGGCAGAGATGGGAGTCATCCTGGAGGATGGGCCAGAAGGAACAACCTGGAAATACACTGCCGCCTAGCCCATTAAGGGGGGCGAGATCATTTGGCATCGCTCGGTGCACTGTTGGGTCCTTACTTAGGACGTGCTCTGCCCGTTCTCGCGCGTGCTCCGCTGCATGATGATAATGAATGATAGAGACTGTGCGCGAAATCCTCTATGGCCGTAATGTCGTATATGAAGCGCTCAGAGCTGGGCGTCGGCGTTTTGACAACCTGCTTGTTGCTGAGGGCATTCAGGAAGGTGGCATAGTAACGCGCATCCTGGCTCTTGCTGCAGAGCGCCACATAGCCGTGCAGCGCGTCAACCGTCGCCAGTTGGATCAACTCGGTCCTGTGAATCACCAAGGCGTTGCCGCTCAGGTGGGGACTTATCCTTACGTTGAATTGGATGTCATACTAGACCAGGCCCGCCAACGCAATGAGCTGCCTTTTCTTCTGCTCCTCGATTTCGTGCAAGATCCACAGAACCTGGGCACTTTGCTACGTACAGCCGAAGTGGTAGCTGTGCATGGTGTAGTCATCCCCCGTCACCGTGCGGCGCAAATCACTCCTGCAGTGAGCCATGCCTCCGTTGGTGCGGTAGAATATCTCCTGATTGCCCAGGTAATCAATCTGGTGCGCACTATGGAGGAATTGAAGAAAGAAGGGATATGGATCGTCGGCCTGGAGAACTTGCCTCAGGCACAGGATTATCGCGAGGCTGACCTGAACATGCCTCTAGCCTTGGTGGTGGGCAGCGAGGGTCGAGGGTTGAGCCGCTTGGTGCGTGAACATTGCGATTTCTGGATCAAGCTGCCCATGCGTGGGAAAATCAATTCTCTGAACGTTGCTGTCGCAAGTTCCATCGCGCTGTATGAAGCATGGCAACAAAGAATGACTAAATCCCGATGAGCATCCGTTGGGATTTTGTCATCTGTCATTGACTATTCTACGGCCTTACTTCTCGTACGGCTCCCCATCCGCAGCGGGCGGGATCGCTCTTCCTACAACCCCGGTCAATACGATCATGGTGACGATATAGGGAGCCATAAGCAAGAACTCGGAGGGAATGGGCACTCTCAGGATTTGTAGCTTGATCTGCAGAGAGTCGGCAAATCCAAAGAGAATCGAAGAAGCAAAAGCGCCAAAGGGTGTCCATTTGCCAAAGATCATCGCTGCCAGGCCGATAAAGCCTTTGCCTGCGGTCATGATCTCGTCAAAGCGCCCTACGGAGCCTATGGTGAAATAAGCCCCGCCGATGCCAGCAATGACCCCACCCAATATCACGCTTACGTAGCGCACGAGATAGACATTGATGCCCAATGTATCCGCAGCACGGGGGTGCTCACCTACTGCCCGAACGCGCAAACCCCACGGGGTATAGAAGAGCAGAATGTGTATAAACACGACAATAAGCAGCATCAGATACACAATGAGCCCATTCTCAAAGAAGATAGGGCCTAGGAGGGGGATCTTGGAAAGGATAGGAATAGGAATAACGCGGAAGGTCCCAGAGTTGTTCAAGAGGTTGACATTCTTCTCGAGGAAACGCGCGCTGATAAAACTTGTTGCTCCAGTGGCGAAAATATTGATGGCCGTGGCACTAATAATCTGATTCACCTTAAAGCTGACAGCCATGACAGCGTGGAAAGCCGATACGATTGCTCCCGTTAGAATGGCTGCTGCAAGTCCCATATAGAGATTCTTGGTAACCGTAGCGACAACTACTGCCGCCTGCGCGGACATCAGCATGATACCTTCAATGGCAATATTTACCACGCCGCTGCGCTCGCACATCACACCGCACAAGGCGGCCAGAGCAATTGGAGTAGCTCTGACCAAAGAGCTACTGAGCATACCCACCAAGCTAAAGGATTTGCCGCGCGCGGCCCATGTCAGGAAAGCGAACACGAAGCAAAACGCCACAACTCCCAAGAGAGCATCCCCGAAGCGAAAACCACGCACAAGTTGCAGCACTCCCAGGAGCAGCATAATCACAACCAGGGTGTAGATCGTAGATTGAGTGGGAAGGATCAGGTCCGGTATTGAGATCGCCTGGGAGCCAAAACCAGGATTAAGCCCAAATTTGGTCCGCAGTCCGGCTTCCAATCCTCTTCCAAATAGAATAAAGGTCAGTAAGCCAGCCATCAGGAACGCGATGCCTAGCCATTGGCTACGGCCCATGGTGAGTGCCCTTTGTTCAGCCCGTACAGCGGTTGTTGCCATTCTTCACACCTTTCGGATTTCAGTATTTCTCTGCTCTATTTGCCCCACCCGCGGGCGAGAACAACTTCCTCCGCTCGCTCCACGCGGATACGATATAACCAACGAATAATAGCCGGGGCAGCGATAAAGACGATGACCAACCCCTGGATGATGGAGATGATATCAATGGGAATGCCTGCCAAGGATTGCATACGCGTGGCCCCGCTACGTAGCGTGCCAAAGAGCAGGGCGGCCAGGACAACACCCCATGGGTGGCTTTTGCCCAGCAGGGCGATGGCAATGGAATCAAATCCGTAACCAGCGGTGAATCCCTGTCCTACCCAGTGGTCTACCCCTAGGACCTGGCTAGTGCCTGCTAAGCCGGCTAATGCTCCGCTCAATAGCATAGCCAGAATAATGTTGCGGGCGATGCTCATACCGGCATAGCGTGCTGCATCAGGGTTTGCCCCTACTGTGCGGATCTCAAAACCAAGGGTGGTCTTGAACAAGAACCAATAGACAAGGCCAGCCACGATGAGTGCGAGGAAGAAGCCAGCATTGAAGCGGATAGGAGGAGGAAAAAGACGCGGCAAAGCAGCGGTAGGCTCGATATTAGGCGTGACGGGGCGATAGCCTGGGGCTTTCATCGGGCCATTGAGCAACCAGTCGCTCAAGCGGAACGAGATCCAGTTCATCATAATGGTATTCACGACCTCATGGGCTCCAGTTTTGGCTTTGAGATAACCTGGTATGGCTGCCCAGATGGCTCCACCCAACGCTCCAGCCAGGATAGCCAGTGGGAGGTGAATCAGTGCAGGCAAATTCGTAATGCTATATCCAACCCAGGCTGCGGCCAATGCGCCGATGCCAATCTGGCCCTCGGCTCCGATATTGAACAAACCACAGCGAAAACCTAGCGCTACAGCCACGCCTCCAAAGATGTACGGAGTCGCAGCCACCAGGCTTTCTGTGATGGGCCAAATAGCCCGTAGAAATAAAGCATTGTCCCCGGTGCTCTGATAGATCTTGAGTCCCTCGTAGATTTCCCTCGGACTACCAAGGGAGCCATATAACAAAGCACCGTAAGCAGTAGCAATGCATCGCCAGGTAGCAGCCAAAGCCGTGCCCGGTGCGCGAAAGAAGTTACGGTATGTTGCGACTACAGTGGCATCGGTAATCACGATGACAATAGCACCAATTAGCAAGCCAGTGAAAACCGCCAAGATGGGCAGGAGCAAAGTCTGCCATGCCGAGGGGATCAGAAACCTGCGTCGCCTTCTCGCTTCCGTGACCACCTGCTTTTCCTGCGCCTGCGCTGGTGTTGATTCTGCCCCTACTTTTTCTTCGTTCACTTCTCACTCCTTATCGCGATGTGAGATCGGACAACCTTTCTAAAAGACTCGTTCTACCTCTTCTATCCCGATGGTAGGAGGTGCCAACTTGGCCGCTTCAAATGATTCCACTCCTGCCATCAGCAACCCAAGATACTCGCGGTTGATCCCTTTGGATGGCAAGATATCCATAATTCGTCCTCGGTACATAACGGCGATGCGGTCGGACAAGGCAATGATCTCATCCAACTCTGGTGAGACCAAAAGCACCGCCGTACCCTCACTGCGTTTCTCGATGATGCGTTGGTGGATATACTCGATAGAGCCTACATCCAAACCACGTGTGGGCTGGGCTGCGATGATCAATTTGACTGGGCGGGAGAATTCTCGGGCAACAATCACTTTCTGTTGGTTGCCCCCGGAAAGCGTGGAAGCAGGCACAAAAACGCTGGGAGTACGCACATCGAATTCTTCCACCAGTTTGGATGCCGTAGCAATGATGGTATTTTCCTGGATGCTGATGCCTTTGGCGAAGGGGGGTAGGTAATAGGTACAAAGCACTAGGTTGTCATGAACCGGACGGCTCAAAACCAGCCCATCCCGCTGTCGGTCCTCAGGTACATGCGCCACCCCTTTTTCCAGTATTTTGCGTGGTGCAACATTAGTAACACGTACACCCTGGATGCGCACCTCTCCACCAACAACGGGACGCAATCCAGTGAGAGCCTCTACTAGTTCTGTTTGCCCATTGCCCTGCACACCAGCGATGCCCAGGATCTCTCCTTCGCGAACATCGAAGGATACCCCATTCACCGCCAGGTTCTGGCGGTCGTCCAATACTTGGAGATTCTGTACTTCCAGGATTACCTCTCCTGGAGTGGCTGGTTTCTTATGCACCATCAACTCAACCTGGCGACCCACCATCATGGCAGCCAGCTCTGCCTGCGTAGTCTGAGCTGGCGTGGTAGTTCCCACCACACGTCCATTGCGCAGGACGGTAATGCGATCCGCGATCTTCATGACTTCGCGCAGTTTATGCGTGATAAAGATGACCGATTTGCCCTGTTTGACCAAGTTCTTGATAGTGGCGAAGAGGCGATCCACCTCCTGCGGGGTCAGGACAGCCGTGGGTTCATCCAGGATCAGAATGTCTGCTTCGCGGTACAATAACTTGATAATTTCTACCCGTTGTTGCACCCCAACTGGCAGATCCCTGATATAGGCATCTGGATCTACATCCAGTCCATATTGCTGTGAAAGCTCCCGGATGCGCTTAGCGGCTGTGCGCTGATCCAGGAAAAGCCCCCCGCGGGTGGATTCCACCCCTAGCATTACATTCTCTGTAACGGTGAGCGGTGGGATCAACATGAAATGCTGGTGAACCATGCCGATGCCTTGCGCGATAGCATCGTTTGGGCTATGGATTTTGACCTCGACCAGACCATCGCGCGAAGCAACCGAGCCAGATAGCGCAGAACGATTGCGGGGTCGCAGGAATATCTGTCCTTCATCCGGTTGGTAAAGCCCATAAAGGATATTCATCAAGGTGGACTTGCCTGCCCCATTCTCACCTAGAAGGGCATGAATTTCACCTTCTTGCAGGGTCAAATCAATATGATCATTGGCCAGCACTCCAGGGAAAGCTTTGGTAATGCCGCGCAATTCCAGGACAAGGGGCATGAAACGTTCCTCCAGAAATAGTATACAGTTCGGGCCAAGGACTGGATTTCCTTGGCCCGAACCATTCTCAGATGAGGTGATTACAAACCTAGCACACCATTCACTGTGATTTTGCCTGCGATGAGGTCTGCCTTGATCTCCTCGAGTTCTGCCTTCAGGGAAGCAGGCACCTTGGCATCATATTCGTGGAACGGAGCAATGCCCACACCGTTGTCCTTCAGCGTGCCAACATATACCCCGCCTTTGAAGGTGCCTGTGGCTACCGCCTTGATGGCATTAAAGACGGCCACATCCATGTTCTTCAGAATGCTGGTCAGATACGTCTCCTTGAACTCCGGCGCACTGATGTACCAGTCCGTGTCCACCCCAATGAGCATGGTGCCACGCTCCTTGCATGCAGCCGCCGAGCCAAGACCAACAGGACCAGCCACCGGCAGGATGATGTCCGCACCTTCATCCATCAGCGACTCAGCAAAGCGCCGCCCATCGTCGGTAGACTCAAAGTTGCCCGTGAACAAGCCCTCATCCTTGGCCGTATCCCAACCCAATACCTCCACCTTCGTGCCATGCCTCTGATTGTAGTACTTCACTCCAGCCTCAAAGCCCTTCATGAAGATGGTCACAGTCGGGATCTTAATGCCGCCAAACGTGCCTACCTTGCCCGTCTTCGTCATGCCCGCAGCAAGATAGCCAGCCAGGAAGGCAGCCTCATCGGTAGCAAAGGTCAGACCCAGCACGTTGGGCAGTTCCTTGTCCGAGCCGCAGTCCTTGCCCACCACTGCCCCAGGCCAGCAGTCGGGATAAGCATAGTCCACGATGGCAAACTTCTGGCCAGGATTGGCAATAGCCGCTTTCGCCGTGTCAACACCTAGCAGGAAGCCTACCGTGACAATCAGATCGAGCTTCTCATCCAGGAACTGCTGGATATTCTTGGCGTAGTCAGCTTGGACTTGCGATTCGAGGTACTTGCCCTCCGCTCCCAGTTGCTCCATCGCATCCAGGATTCCCTTCCAAGCAGTGGCGTTGAACGACTTGTCGTCAATGCCACCCATGTCCGTCACCTGACCTACCCGCACTTTCTTCGTCGGAGCAAGGCCAGCTTCCACGATGCAGCGATCAGCATCTTCCTGCATCTTCCTGGCGGCCTCGGCAGGTGTCTGTGTTCCAGCGATCACAGCCTGCTGGCCAGGACGCGCGCTATCCCAGAAGCAACGCAACTGCGGAGCTGCAGGCATGCCGCGCCCCTTTTCCAACTGAGCCATCGAACCCTTCAGGATGGGGTCTTGCTGGATGATAGGTGACTGGGCAACTTTCTTGTTCGAAGGCAGCACTTTGGACTTCTCGAGCCACATCTGCTGAGCATGCTCACCAGTCATGAACTCGATGAACTTTTTCACTGCTTCGAACTTGGGCGTACCGGGCTTGACCGCGGCGCTGACCATGTAGTATTTGCCGGAGGTCATCGGCGTGGGCCAGAGCCCTGTCTTGGTGATCTTGGGGATAGGAGCGGGGATGAAATCTACCCCTGCGTCCAGGTAGCCGGTCAAGGACCAGTCGCCGTTGATGATCATGGCCGCCTTGCCCTCTTTGAACAGGGTGTCCATGGTGTTGTAATCACAACCAGGTGGGACGACCTTATGCACCAGGCTGAGGTCGGCCATGAACTGCAGTGCATCTACCATGGCCGGGGTGTTGAGCGTGGGCATGTCCGTGGCGTCATCTAGCACCCAGCCACCGAAACCTCCGAGGAACGGAGCGAGCCAGAAGGGTTCCTGCGTGTTGTACGCCAGACCCCACTGACCAGCTGCCTCGTTCGTCAACTGCTTTGCCAACTGGATCAGTTGGTCGCTATCCTCTGGTGGGGTGGGGACAAGTTGCTTGTTGCAGAGCAACATCAGGTGATTGCCCGACGAGTCAGGGATACCCCACAGTGTGCCCGCAACCATTCCGCCTGCCAACGCGCCAAACACAAATTGATCCAGGAAAGCCTGGTCAAACATCTCCTTGATGGGCAGTAGGATGCCCATTACGCTGAACGGACCAGCGAAATCATTGGGACAGCGGATGATCTCCGGGGCTTCCCCGGCCAGAGAAGCGGTCTGGAACTGCGAACGCAATTCCTCATTCCCATAGTTTGTAACTTCAACCACGATATTGGGATTAGCCGCCATGAACTCATTGACCAGGGGATAGAGGACCGCATTCCGCTTGGCCTCGTCTTCCTGCTCCCACATGGTGATGGTGACCTTGGGCACTGGCGTTGCTGTTGGCACAACGGTTACCCCAGGTTTGGGTGTGGGTGTAGGCGTGGCCTTGGGTGCACACGATGTCAGCAGCATGGCAAACACCACAACCAACACTACTAAAGTTGAAAACCACTTACGCATTGTCTTTCTCCTCCTTGAAGAAAAGTTTTCCATCTTTGTCGCAAATTTGATTCACTCTTAGGAGTTTCACGTTTCTCTAGCGAATGCCACCTCCTTTCTATGCATTTATCCTTATGACAAGGATATTTTAGTACCATTTTAGTGTAGTCGAATCGCAATCCGTTGTCAATCCTATTTTAACCTTTAACCCCTCCTAGTGTCAAACCAGACACCAGCCATTTGGAAGAATAGAGGAATAGAGCCATCGCCGGTATCGCAATCATAATGGAAGCAGCTGCAAATCGCCCTGCAGCAAGTGTGAACTGTCCAGCAAATGTCCACAGACCCAATGGCCAAGTGTACATGGACGCTTTCTGCAATACTACCCGGGCTACCAAATACTCGCTCCACCCGCTCATGAAGTTGAACAAGAAAGCGATGGCTAAGGATGGTGTAGACAGCGGCAGGATGATGCGGTAGAAAGCCCCCAAGCGGGACGTGCCATCGATCAGGGCGGCCTCTTCTAGGTCGAGGGGGATAGTGTCGAAATACCCCTTCAGGATCCAGATGCTGAATGGCACGGATGTCACAGAGTAGGCGATGATCAAACCCAGGTAGTTATTGATCAGCTTGAGCCGTGTCAGCATAATATACAACGGCAGAAGCAGCATTCCTGCCGGGATCATCTGTGTAGTCAATAGGAAAATCAACCCTGGCGCGCGCCCTGGAAATCTGAACCGGGAGAAAGCATACGCCGCAGATGCTGAGAGTATCACGCCAATGGTTGCCGTTGTCAGCGTGATGATTAGACTGTTCCACAGCCACAAAAAGAAATCCGATTTGCGCTTGGTAACCGGGTCGCCAAAGAGCACCAGACGGTAGCTGTTCAGAGTGGCATCTTTCGGGATAATGCGCAAATCCGTAGAAAGCAACCGATCGCCCGGGCGAATGGAGATGGTAAAAATGCGCAGAATAGGATAGACTGCGATAATGCACGCCATGATCAAAGTCAGATGAACCAGCAAGCGCTTGAAAGGACTATCACCGTGTGCCCTATAGAAGAATTTGCGCCAGTCCATAGTATATAACTCCTTTCTCACAATTCCTCAGCCTGCTTCCCTACTCATAGACTGTCTTTAAACCGCCGCTTGCCTTGATGTACACCACGCTGAAGATAAACAGAAAAGCAAAGATCACCAGGGCAAAAGCAGCGGCGAAGCCGTAGCGGTAAAAGTCAAAGGCAGCTTTGTACAGAGAGGATACCAGGATATCTGTTTTCTCTTGCGGATTACCGCCAGTAACGAGATAGATCACATTAAGTGCGTTGAACGTCCACACCGTACCCAAGATAATGGCTGGCGTGGTCACTGGGCGCAGCAGCGGGATAGTGATGTTGCGAAACTGTTGCCAGCCCGATGCGCCGTCGATTTCGGCTGCTTCGTAATACTCCCGCGAGATGCTTTGTAAGCCTCCCAGGATAATGACCATCATGAAGGGGATTCCAAGCCAAATGTTGGAAATACACACCGCCACAAATGCCCAGAAAGGATCAGTCAGCCAGTTGATGGGTTTCAAGCCGAGATTGCGCAGCAGCACATTGAAAAATCCATAATGATAGTTGAATTCATTGCGAAGCGACATACAGGCAATACTCTGCGGAATAGCCCAAGGAAACACAAGCAGAGTACGGTATAACCCGCGGAAGCGCATAGGGCGGTTCAGCAGCAGTGCCAACCCCATACCTCCGGTGACATGAAAGAAGACATTGATTGCTGTCCAGAGAATGCTGCGCCACAGTACCTGCCAGAAGGTGGCGTCATGGGCAACGACTCCAGTGAACACAGCCCTGAAATTGTTCAGTCCATTCTGCAGGCTAAAGGTGTAGGTGCGCACCGTTGTCATGGACATGTTCGTGAAGGCCAAATAGACGTTGTAGGCAAATGGGTAGAGGATCAAGCCAGCAATGCCTATCAACGCTGGCGTCAGCAACAGGTAGGCCAGGCCCAGCTTGGTAATACGTGGGCAGCCCAGGAGCCAGTACAGGGCAAGGTCTGCCAGTAGGAAGGCAATTCCAATCCCTACTTTGCGTGTCGTGCTCAGCCCCTCAGCCGGCTTGACATAGCGAATGAAAGCGAAGAGCAACAGTGCAGTCAAAGCCAGTATCACCACTCCGAAGAGCACATTCCTTGGTCGGCGGTAAAACAGCGTGTAAACCACTGCTTCGACCAGTGCCAGGGCGCCAATGATCATCAGCAGGAAGCGCAAGACTGTGATCAGAGAGGTGCCCATGATCTGGGGAGTCAGGCTAATCATCTATAAAACTTCTCCTTTCCTTGCATCTATATGCTCATTTTACTTTAATTTCACCAAAGCCAAATTCTTAGAGTTTTGCATGCTTCACAGTTCAATTCATGGACCTTTCTCGTTTGGCAAAGACGCGGTAATCCACATCGGGAAATGGGTTGTCCAGCTCGGCAGCATTGGCCAAAAAGTGCTTGTTCATCTCAGTGAGCGTTCCAGAATCGGCTATGGATGCCAGGTGGTGAAAGCGTGCCAGGTGCTGCTGGAAGCGTCCGCTGGCGTATTCCCGGGCCTGCCCTGTGCTGATGAGGAATGGCCAATCGCTGCTTTCCAGGAGCAACAATTCACGGGCTGCCTGGTTCAAGACATCTCGCAGGTCGCCATCAGCCTGTGGGT
Source organism: Chloroflexota bacterium (assembly GCA_014360905.1). NCBI lineage: Bacteria > Bacillati > Chloroflexota > Chloroflexota bacterium. The sequence goes on along the minus strand of JACIWW010000008.1, from coordinate 63,793 downwards.
AGTGCGCAACCAGTTCCTCCATGCGCAGTTCAGCACTGTGTATGAGGGGCCACATCCATTCGGTATCCGGGTTTAGCCAAGTCCAGTGGCCGCCGCCCTGCCCCCACGAGCTTTCGGACAGAGCGATCACTTCATCTGGTGGATAAGCCTCCAGATAATCGCCGGCGGTCATCACAGCGACTGTTTCGTTTTTGTCCAAACGATGCAGCACTTCTGTGAGCCAGGCAACGCCCTCGAACCACCAGTGGCCGAAAAGTTCAGTGTCATATGCCGAGACGACAATACCCGGTTTTCCCGTAGTATCGTAGTAGCGGCTCACTTCCTCTTCCAGGATGTGCACGAAATGGTCGGCGTGCAGGTGCACCTGGTTCATAGCAGGTTGGGGATCGTACAGTGCCTTTTGTCCCAGATCTACCTGGGCTCCGGTGATACGCCAGTACTGCAGACCAGAGTGGTCATCTTTGCGGTGAAACTCGCGGTAGAGAAAGTCGCCCGGATAACCGTGAGCAGCAGACCACACCTGCAAGCCAGTGCGCTCATCGCGGCCGTAGACGGCTACATTCGCGGAATAGACGTAGTACGGTCGCATGGTTGTGCGTTGCTTGGCCTCGGGGCGCTCATCCATGCGCACGACAAGCTTGCGCTTTGGCAGTGCACCATATGGCCCGATGGCGTCCCCGGCAACTTTGCCAACGAGTTTCCCTCCGATAATCACATGCGTATCGGTGAAAAAGTAGCCCAGATTCAATTCGCTGAGGAATTCTTCGATGCCGGGCTTATACGTGCCATCCTGGACAAAAGCGGGGCGATAGCCACATTCCGGGAGCCAGATGCCGCGTGGTGCACGCCCCAGATGCCGTCGGGAAGTTTCCCAACCCACCTTCAACTGTCCATAGATTGTGGAATCGCGCTCCATCAAGGGCAGATAGCCATGTGTAGCCGCGCTGGTTAGGATGTCCAGGTTTCCTTCATCTTGTAGTTGTCGAAAGGCGGCTACCAGATTCCTTTTGTATCTTTCGGTAAAAGATTCCAGAATGTTTCGGTACCAATTGAGATAGAATTCAGCCAAATAGAGCAGATGAGCATCGTGGTTTGCCTGGTGACGTCTGATGTCCGCTTCCACCAATGCTAACTTCTCCAGGACATAGAGTTCGAAATGAGCAAGGACATCAGGATCGGATAATTGCTCCAGCAGGATGGGAGTCAGGCCAATGGTCAGACGGGGTGTGCAACCTTCTTGCTTTAATTCAAAGAGAGCATCGAGAAGGGGAATGTACGTCTCCGCAATGGCTTCATGGACCATTTCCTCGCCATGAGGCCAGCGGCCAGCCTTGCGCACGTAGGGCAAATGGCTGTGCAACACGAAGGTGAAGGCACCTTTCATCATGAGCCTCCTGCAGTAGTATACGATTTGCATCGTCTGTAACGAGCGATATGGACTCCTTCGTCCAAGGCTTCAGCATCATAAGATGGCCGTTGCCGGCTTGTAATGGAGTGCAGTGTGTTAAATTATACTGACAAATTTCATTCCGCAAAATACACCACGGGCCCAGCGATTCTTCCCCAGCAACTGTTTTCAGATACAGATGTTTGGGTTAGAATGTACTCTGAGGTAACGAAGGTTAGGGTATGAGGATCCCATGCGATAAACTACCCGTAAACCACTAACCATGATATAATTGGCACTGCGCCAAGAGATTGCCAGACAAGGAGCAGGAAGCTAACTCTGGGTAGTTGCTCTTTGCGGTAAGTTGCTGAGATAATGGAAGAACCTTACTTTTTTGACGAAGCGACAATTCATGTCCGGGCAGGGAAGGGCGGAAACGGCTGTGTCAGTTTCCGCCGCGAAAAGTTCGTCCCATTTGGCGGCCCCAATGGGGGCAATGGCGGAGATGGTGGCGATGTGTACATCGTCGCTAACAGACACCTAAATACACTGATTCAATTTCAAAGACAGCAACATTTCCGAGCTGAAGCAGGTGGCAATGGTCAGAGTAAAGACAAACAGGGCAAGCGGGGGAAAGATCTGCTCATCCAAGTGCCACTCGGCACAGTAGTTCGCGATGCCCAGACTGGAGAACTGCTGGCTGACCTGGTCCATGAGGGGCAAAGTGTGCTCGTCGCCAGGGGTGGAAGGGGTGGAAGAGGCAACGCTGCTTTTGCCTCTCCCACGAACCAGGCCCCGCGCATCGCTGAAAAAGGTGAGCCAGGCGAGGTCCGTTCGCTGAAACTGGAATTGAAGCTGATCGCCGATGTGGGCATCATCGGCGTACCCAATGCTGGCAAATCCACTCTGCTCGCTGCGGTAAGCGCAGCCCGACCAAAGATCGCCGATTATCCCTTCACTACCCTGACGCCCAATCTCGGCGTGGCAACGATTGATGACCACAATCTGGTATTAGCGGACATCCCGGGTCTGATTGAAGGAGCTCACGCCGGAGCAGGACTTGGCACCAAGTTCCTGCGCCATATTGAACGCACCCGCGTATTGATCCATCTCCTGGACGGAGCTTCTGCACATCCCTTGCAAGATTTTGAGACAGTGAATGCCGAATTGGCTTTGTTCAGTCCGAGGCTGGCGGCTAAGCCCCAGGTCGTAGCCTTGAACAAAATGGATCTGCCGCAAGCTCAGCAAGCGTGGCCTTCTGTACAGGCGGAGATGTGCAAACGACATCTCCCTGTTTTTGCCATATCTGCAGTAACCGGTGCAGGGACGGGAGAGTTGCTGCACGGTGTGCTCAGGCTGCTGGAGGAGATACCCGTAGAGGAAATCCTGGTAGAAGAAGCCAGAATCTTCCGCCCGGTCGAGGATGAGGATGCCTTTGAGGTCGTGAGAGAAGACGACCACTTTCGTGTGCGAGGACGCCGGGTGGAAAGAGTTGCAGCAATAACGGATTGGAACAATGACGAAGCCGTGGCTCGCTTTCAGCGCATCTTGAGGACCATGGGCATCTTTGATGCTTTGCAACGCGCAGGTGTCCAGCCGGGGGATACCGTACTGATTGGCAATTCTGAATTGGAGTGGCAATAAAGTGAAGCGACGTATTGGAGTCTTTGGGGGCACATTTGACCCCATTCATTATGGGCATCTAGTGATCACCGAAGATGCGCGGGTTTATCTACAACTAGAAAAGGTATTGTTCGTACCGGCACGCCAGCCTCCACACAAAGCACAAGGTTCCTATTCCGCTTTTCAACACCGTGTGCGCATGACTGAGCTGGCTATCGCCGATAACCCGCATTTTGTCCTTTCACTCATTGAGGCGGAGCGACCTGGCCCATCCTATACGGTAGATACATTACGTCAATTGCGCGCTGAATTCGGACCCGATGTGGACTTGTACTTTATCATTGGTATGGATTCCTTGGCCAACATTGAATCCTGGTACAAACCAGCGGAATTATTAACTTTATGTCGAATCGTGGTCGCCGAACGCGCGGGTTATCACGTAGACTTGTCCGCACTGGAAGAAGCGTTGCCTGGCTTGCGGAACAAGCTCGAGTTAATCGACACGCCGGAGTTATCCATATCTTCGACAGATTTGCAGCGGCGGGTACGCTCTGGTCTGGCCATCCGCTACCAATTACCGTCTCAGGTCGAGAAATATATTTACGAGCATCGACTCTACCTGGATGAAGAAGCACAAGGAGATGCCTCTTTTTGGCAAGGGACGCTGCGTTGAAACTAAGCTTCTCCACTGGCACTCTGTATCATTGCCCCTTGCGGATTGCCTTTGCTCTTGCATGCGAGGCTGGTTTCGAGGGGGTGGAATTGGTCCTCAGTCCAGAGATCATCCTGCGTGGTGCCTCTTATGTGCGCAGGCTAAGTCAGGAATATGCTCTCCCCGTGCTCAGCGTGCACCCACCTATCGTGCCCTACCCCGGGCAGAATAGCGCAGGGTCCATTCTACCACGCCTGGTTTCCTTGGCTGAACAGCTAGATTGTCCCCTTGTCGTGCTACACGTACCCAAAGTAACTACTCCACAAGATCGCAAATGGGCCGAGTTCACAGACGTGCTATTGCGCGCACGGGAACAAGCCAACCCAGGGGTGCAAATTTCTCTAGAGAACCCTGGGTTCTTTCGGCGATCCGATGCCCATTATATCTTACACGATGCACGTCGGCTACGCGCTTTCGCTGACCAATACGATTTGCCCCTCACGTTTGATACCGCCCATGCGGGTGCATCGTCCTATCCACTCATGGAAGCCTATGAGTTATTTCACGGGCGAGTGGTCAATGTGCACTTCAGCGACTTGGTATCGCGGCGCATTTTCCCGGATTGGCCACCACTTTATAGTTTTCTGAAACATCATCAGATGCCAGGCGAGGGGATTCTGCCACTAGCAGAGTTCGTGCGGCTCCTGCTGGCCAGCGGCTATTCGGGCCCATTCACCTTAGAAGTCAGCCCTACGGCCATTGGAGCTTGGAGCCTGTCACGCGTGCGCAAGGGATTGGCAAGGATGATCGAGTTTGTGCGACGGATCGAAATGGGGTGATAAAATACAAGATCCATCTCTAAACAAGTGGCCCGGGCTCCCATGCCCCATATTCGGCAACATGGGAGCCACTCCTGCTGCGTCTAGGGATAGTCTTTACGGAGCCACTCTATCCAGATCTCTGGGAAAGAGCGTAGCCTCGCGCAGGTTCCTTAATCGTGCCAATTGCATCAGCAACCGTTCCAATCCCATGCCAAAACCACCGTGGGGAGGCATCCCATACTTGAAAGCCTGTAGGTAGCCTGCAATGTCTTCTGGGTCAATCCCCCACTTTCGTGCATTGTCTAGTAACTGTTCATAACGATGAATGCGCTGGCCTCCTGTCACTACCTCACATCCACGGAATAGCAAATCAAAACTCTTGGTAAGCGTCGGATCCTGGTCATCGGGCATGGCGTAGAACGGACGCTTGGAGGTTGGATAGTGCGTGACAAACAACAGCTCTGAGCCCAGCTCTTGCTCGGCGTATTCACAGAGCCATTCTTCATGCTGGGGCGAGAGGTCCGGTTCGCCACGGCAATCTTCGCCATGGCGCTCGAAAATCAGTTGCTGGGCTTCTGGCAGACGAAGCGCAGGGATCGTTTGGCCAATAGCAGGTACTTTTATCTTAAGCAGATCGATCTCACGCTGGCATACCTGGGTAAGCCGGTTGAAAATATGGCGCAATATCTCTGTGAGCATGGCCATTACATCGGTGTGATCTTGGATGAATCCCATCTCGATGTCAAGACTGACATACTCGTTCGTATGCCGCGCAGTGTTATGTTTCTCAGCACGAAAAACCGGGCCAATCTCAAAAACTCGCTCAAAGACTCCCACCATGATCTGCTTATAGAACTGCGGGCTTTGCGCAAGATAAGCTGGGCGACCGAAGTAATCCAGAGCAAAGACGTTGGCGCCGCTTTCGGTGGCTGAACCAACGATCTTCGGCGTCTGAATTTCCACGAAACCTTGCTGCATCAGGTATTCACGGAAACCAGCCATGATCTCGGCTGAGATGCGGAACAGCGCCCGCTTGCGCAAATGACGCAAACCGATCGGCGCATTGTCCAAGAAGACATCCAAGCCGGGCTTTAGTTCCTTTTTGTTGATCTCGAAAGGCAAGGGTTCTAGAACTGGCGAAATCACCGTAACCTGGCAGTCATGCAGTTCTGCACCCCCTGGAGCGCGAGGCTCTTCAGCCACCACTCCCTCGACTTGCAATACCGTCTCGTATTGCAAGCCCTTGAGCTTCGCCATTTCTGCAGCATCATCCAGGACAGCCTGAAAAGTTCCTGCTCCATCGCGCAAAACCAGGAAGCCGAACTGCCCCAAATCGCGCCAGTTGTGCATCCAGCCGGCAAGCTTGATTCTCTTTCCTACATGGCTAGGCGCTTCATCTGTTCGTATCCTTTGCATCGTTACCTCCCGATACAAAAAATACCCCGCCTGACTAAAGGACGGGGTTTCCCGTGGTGCCACCTTTATTCTCACTAGCCTTCTGGCCAGTGACTCTGTGGGTTAATAACCCAAGCTCGCTAACGGGAGCATCCGGCGCAGCCTACTACGCTGTTCAATCACGATTGCCTGTCCTACTGAAACGAGCGGAGTCATCTTTTCGCTTCTGCATCATTGCAGTCCCCCATTCAGGACGACACGAGGCGCTCTTTTGCTAATCAGCTTTTCGACCGCGCAGCTCCAGAGTGTCTTTCAGAGATTCCTGAAGGCTACCTCTCACCTGGCGTAGCTCTCTGTGCTTCGGTGGATCTCCTACTCTCTCCTTCACCGCTTTGGCGCTTTTATACCATAAAAGTCGACAACAGTCAATTCACTCGTGGATCACTACCAAAGTGCCGGCACCACGTGTAGTATCCCAGACCTCAGTGGCGCCTGGCGGAAGCGGGGGATCGGTCCACTCAAACAGCCACTTTGCATCCTGCACACGAAGGTTCACGCATCCGTGACTGCGCGGCCGACCAAAGTCATTGTGCCAATAAGTCCCGTGCAGGGAATACGCACCATAGAAATACATTACATAGGGCACGTTGGGCTGCACATAATCTGGGCCGACCATCGTCTGCGAGAGCAATTTGCGATAGATGCGGAAACGACCAGTTACCGTAGGCGTGCTGGCAGCGCCTGTCGATACCTCAACACGAAAAACTTCTACCTCCCCCTCATAGGCAATGAGCCTCTGTGTAGAGAGGTCAACTTCGATCCACTTCTCGCCACGCACAGGCTGAGTTATAGGAGGAACGGCTGTCGGCGAGGAAGTTTGGGTTGGCGAAGGGCTCGGCATCAAGGTATTCGTTGCTGTAGGCGTGGGTGTCGCAGTACTGGTCGGCGTAGCAGTAGGCGTGGCAGTCGGAGTGGATGTTGCAGTGGGCATGGCAGTTGGCGTCAATGTAGGTGTAGAAGTGGGCGTCAGCGTTGCCGTAGATGTAGTGGTGGGGGCAAAGATAAAGCCACGCAGAGCATCATTATTCATTAGGCTGAACGCGCCCCCTGCGATGCAGAGCAGCAACAAACCTATCAGAAGAACAGGCCATAAGTAGGAAAAGATTGCTCGTTCGACGGCCACTTGCTGGGTCTTTTGCATCCGCTGCTTTGCCCATTCCAGGCCTGCTTGTGCCCGCTTATTATTGGGGTTGATTTTCAGCACTTGCTGCAGATAGGCAATGGACTCACGAGGGTCATCGGCTAGCCCTGCTTGCCAAAGCAAGGCTTCTTCGTTAGCAGGGTCTATTCTCAGCACACGAACGAAATAGCGTCGAGCTGCAGACCAATGCCCCGCTTCCGCTGTGGCACGACCCAAACTGAGCAATCGTTCTATCTCGGCTTTGTTTCGAATCTGCTGTTCCATGCCTTATCCAGAACTGTGCTATTATCCATTATAGCACAAAGCATGCGCAATGTAGAAGATATTGGCTTATGGCAAACTTTGTGGTATGATGTAATTGCAAACAAAATGGATGCCAGCACCATATTGGAGGAGGGATAGCCTCATGAAAGCGGTTGTCATGGCGGGTGGTGAGGGTTCACGGTTGCGGCCATTGACCATCAACCGCCCCAAGCCAATGGTACCCCTGGTAAACAAACCTGTGCTCTTTCATATCCTGGAGCTCTTAAAAAGACATGGCATCACCCAAGTAGTGCTGACTCTGCAATACATGGCTGACATAGTACAAGATTATTTCGGAGATGGCTCAGCGCTGGGCATGGAAATCAACTATTCCATCGAAGAAATCCCTCTTGGCACGGCGGGGAGTGTGAAGAATGCGCAACAATACTTGGATGACACTTTCATTGTGATCAGCGGCGATGCAGTAACTGATTTTGACCTCAGTGCCATCATTCAGTACCACAAGGCTAAAAAAGCGGTAGCGACATTGACTTTATATCGAGTGCCGAATCCACTGGAATATGGCGTAGTGATTCTCAATGGAGAAGGGCGCATCCTAGAATTCCAGGAGAAGCCCAGTTGGGGCGAAGTCATTTCCGACACAGTCAATACTGGCATATATGTGCTAGAGCCGCAAATGTTGGACCTCTTCGAAGCAGGCAAAGCCTTTGATTTCAGCAAAGACCTGTTCCCCATCCTGCTAGCAAAAGGTGAACCTCTCTATGGTTATGTATCTGATGGTTATTGGTGCGATGTAGGGAATATTCAGGAATATATGCGTGCGTGCAGCGATGTATTGGAGGGACGTGTCCATCTCGAACCCATTGGCAGAGAAATCGGCGCTGGAGTGTGGAGTGGTGACAATGTAGAGATCGCCCCAGATGCACATCTCTATGGCCCCATCTATCTAGGAAATGGCGTGAAAATCAAGGGAGGCGTGGTTGTGCGGGGGCCAAGCGTAATCCGCGACTATACCATTATCGATAACAGAGCTCAAGTTGACCGCAGCATTGTCTGGCGAAATTCTTACGTGGGCGAAGGAGTAGAACTGCGTGGCGCCATCGTGTGCCGGCAATGCAGTATCAAGAGCAAAGTAGTCATCTTTGAAGGCGCCGTAGTGGGTGACATGAGCACAGTTGGCGAGCGAGCGATCATTCATCCAAATGTCAAGATATGGCCGGAGAAAGTAGTCGAAGCCGGAGCAACAGTGAAAGCCAGCATTATCTGGGGTTCTCAAGGGCGCCGTGTGCTTTTTGGGCGATATGGAGTCACTGGACAAGTCAATGTGGATCTGACGCCGGAGTTCGCTACCAAGTTGGGAGCAGCCTTTGGCACTACTTTGCCCAAAGGAGCCGTGGTAACCATCAACCGCGATCCCCACCGCAGCCCCCGTATGCTGAAGCGCGGGTTGATCTCTGGCTTGCCCTCTGCGGGCATTCACGTGCGTGATTTGCGCAGCGTGCCCATCCCCGTGGCTCGTTACATTACCCGCAAAATTAGGGCGGCGGGTGGCCTCCATGTCCGCCTTTCTCCACATGACAACCGCGTGGTTGATATCAAGTTCATGGATAGCCGTGGCTTGAACTTGAGCAAAGATGCCGAACGCAACATAGAACGCATCTTTTTCCGCGAGGATTTCCGACGCGTCTATCTCGATGAGATCGGGCTCATTGAGTATCAACCTGACGTCATTGAGACTTATACAGCTGATTTTCTCGCCCGGCTGAACACCCAGGCCATCCAAAATGCTCCTTTCTCCATCGTTGTGGACTATGCCAACGCTCCCACCTCGCTTGTTTTGCCTAATATCCTCCGACATCTTGGGGTCAGAGTGGTGGAACTCAATGCGGCGCTAGATGAAAGCAAGATGTCCATTCCATCCGCGGAATTCCAACAATCTTTGCAGCAGTTAGCTGCTATTTGCGCGGCGCTGGGTCCGAACCTAGGGGTAAGGTTAGACGTTGGGGGCGAGAAAATCTTTCTAGTGGACGATCGAGGCAAGATTCTGCCCAGTGGCGTTGCCACTATTGCGTTGGCAGCTCTAGCATTGCGCGCATATAGTGGGGGCATCATCGCCGTGCCTGTTACTGTCTCTCGCACATTAGAAATGGTTGCAGCGCAATACGGTGGACGTGTGATTCGTACCAAAGCAGACATGCACGATGTCATGGAAGCTGCGACCCAAGAAGGTGTCGTAATGGCTGCGGATGGTGCTGACAATTTCATCTTCCCTCAATTTCAACCCGCAGTGGATGGCATAATGGCTCTGGCTAAATTGCTCGAATTCTTGGCCACACAAAATGTGCGGCTATCTGAAATCACGGCTTCGCTGCCCCCACAGTACATGGCAGTGCGCTCTGTTCCTTGCCCGTGGGAAGCCAAGGGGACTGTCATGCGCTTATTACACGAACGTTACAAGGAGCACCGGGAGATACAGGTGGATGGCGTCAAAGTGCAGTTGGGGCAAGATTGGGTGCTGGTTCTACCTGATCCTGATCAACCGCTTTTTCGCGTCTACGCAGAATCAGACTCGACTGCTGCCGCTGAGGAGTTAGCGGACAAATACGCACACATTGTAGAAAGTCTTCAGGAATAAGAATGGTCCCAATACATATAGATTGGGTATCCCATGCCAATGCCTGACGACATGGAAGCCGTCTTTGTCTTCACTGGATTGGTAGAGAATGGATAAGAGGTAGATACCACTTATGCATCCTATCCTGCTTCGCTATGGATCTTTTTCTTTGTATTCATACTCGGTGTTTATCTGGTTGGGCATTGTGTCCGCTGTGATTTACACGCAGTGGCAATGCTATCGGGCTGCCAAACTTAGAGGGAATAGGACGGGATACCTAAGCCTGCAAATATTGGACGCTGCACTATGGGTACTAGCATGTGGCCTTATTGGCGCTCGCCTAGCCTATGTTTTGCCAAATTGGGCGGACTATGCAGGCCATCCAGCTGCACTGCTCAATTTCTGGGGAGGTGGATTGGTCTTTCAAGGGGGGTTACTTGGAGGGATATTTGCCCTATTGCTTTATTCGTTCTTTACAGGCCTATCCTTTCCTCATCTTATGGACTTGGCGGCGCCTGCCGTATCCCTGGCTCAGGCTCTAGGTTGGGTTGGCGCGTGGATACATGGGGCCAATTATGGCTTGATTATGCGCTCTCCGTTCAGTATCTGGTTGCCAGATCTCTACGGCATTTGCGCGCTGCGCCTTCCGACCCAAGCTTTGGCCTGTGCCCTAGGTGTCTTGCTATTCCTCGGTTTGCACAGATTGAGTAGGTTGCATCTGCAGCCTGGTTCGCTAGGATTGATCTATCTGTTCACCAATGGCCTAGGACACTTCCTACTGGAATTTACCCGAGCCGATGAAGCCCCATCCCTTGGGTTTCTCCGCATCACACAAGTAGCAGAAGTGATAGAAGTTGCCATTGCTGCCATGTTGCTGATGTATCTATGGTTCAGACGAAGGGCAAAAATGCGAGGGAGATCAAGATGACAAAAATAAAAGTTGGCCTAGCGCAGATCAGTCCCAAGCTGGGGGACGTACAGAGCAACTTACATCTACACCTAGACACCATTGAAAAGGCAAAGGAGCAAAAAGTGCAATTGCTCTGCTTCCCGGAACTATCGCTGACCGGCTACTTATTAAAAGACTTGGTACCCGATGTAGCTATATCGAGCGCAGAAACCAACCCAACTATGACCGAACTGCTCTCTGCAAGCCAGGCTATGGATCTGGTTGTTAGCTTTGTAGAGGAGGATCAGCGCCATCGCTACTACATTGCGGCTGCTTATTTATCACAAGGGCGAATCGTCCACGTACATCGCAAGGTTTATTTGCCTACTTACGGCATGTTTGAAGAGGGCCGTTACCTGGCTGCGGGGGACAGTCTCCGCGCTTTCCACACTCGCTTCGCACGCATGGGCATTCTGATCTGCGAAGATTTCTGGCACATGAGTTCGCCCTATGCCCTTTGGCTAGATGGAGCGGATATCCTGCTGCTGATTTCCGCTAGCCCTGGGAGAGGCTTGAGTCCCGAGGCTGTGCTGGGCAGTTCACGCTCTGTGGAATTGATCAATCAAGTATATGCCACTTTTCTCACCAATTTTGTCCTGCATTGCAACCGAGTAGGATTTGAGGATGGGCTCAATTTTTGGGGTGGCTCGACGATATTTGGGCCAGATGGTAAGCTTGTGGCGCAAGCCCCTTACTTTGAGGAGGCTTTGCTGGTCGCAGAATTGGATTTAGGCGCCCTGCGGCGTGTCAGGATACAGTTGCCGCTACTACGGGATGAGCGGCCGGAGCTGTTGTGTCGGGAAGTGGAGCGGATCTTGTACTATGAGGAGTAACGAGTAATAAGTGAGAATGAAGCCATTTCCCATTCCAGAGCGATTGCTATCACGTAAGGCTCCCGCTCGTACACGGAGGTGAACTTTGGACATCGCTGCCAAGTTGTTGCTGAATACGGATGTAACACGTCATGTCTTAGTTGCTTTCTTGCGGCACGAGTTGGAACGCTTTGGCTTCAAGAAAGCGGTGCTAAATCTGTCTGGAGGGGTGGATTCCTCCTTGACATGCTTTCTCACGGTTGAGGCCATCGGCGCCGAAAATGTATTGGCTCTTCTTCTGCCCTATCGAACCAGCACGCCAGATAGCGCCGAGCATGCCAAACAAGTTATAGAGCTCACAGGGGTACACAGCAAGACCGTGGATATTACGCCAATGGTAGACCCCTATCTGGAACAAGACCCAGAGATGAGCGATATACGCCGGGGTAACGTCATGGCAAGAATGCGCATGATCATTCTCTACGATCACTCTGTTGTTTGGAATGGCCTGCCCATTGGCACCAGCAACAAGACGGAGTTGCTCCTTGGCTATGGAACGATCTTCGGCGACATGGCATCAGCGATCAATCCGCTTGGGGATTTGTACAAAACTCAAGTGCGTCAGATGGCAAGAGCAGTAGGCGTTCCAGAGCATATCATACAAAAGCCCCCATCTGCGGACCTATGGATTGGCCAGACAGACGAAGGCGAACTTGGTTTCACCTATGCCGAAGTTGATAAACTCCTCTGCCTATTGGTGGACGAACGGTACACACGCGAAGAAGCGATCGCAGCTGGATTTGATGCCCATTTTGTGGACACGGTGCTTCGCAAAATGCGCGCCTCGCAGTTCAAGCGCATGCCGCCGATTATCGCCAAGGTTAGCCGGCGCGATGTGGGGCATGATTTTCTATACCCCAGAGATTGGGGCACTTAGGTAGCACCTGAGAAAAGCCACGACGAATGCTTTACAGGTGCGATGCTTGCCCGCTGTCCACTGGAAACTGGCCCTTGGTAGCTGTCGAGGTGCACAAATGATCACCTTATACGCTGGCGTCTTTCTCATATCGGCAGCGATGCTGTTTTTTGAACTCATCCTGACACGCCTCTTTGCAGTAACACAGTGGTACCACTTTGCTTTCATCAGTGTCAGCGTAGCACTGCTGGGTTTTGGAGCAAGCGGCACATGGCTAACGCTGCGCCCGCCAAAGTCAAGTAGCCAACAATTCCCTACCGACAGATCCTCTCACAACCAGGATTATGTCGTGATGGAACGCCTGGCAACGAATGCCTGTTTCTTCTCTATCAGCATCCTGGTTGCTTACCTGGCGATTAACTATGTCCCTTTCGACTCCTATCGCATTGCTTTGGAGCAGCGACAGTTGCTCTACCTAACCCTTTACTATCCAGCTCTGATCCTGCCTTTCTTCTTTGCAGGACTGTGCATTGGTCTTTCCCTTGCTGCCTGGCCTAGGCGGGCAAATGTGTTGTATGCTGCCAACCTGGCGGGCTCAGCTGCAGGCAGCCTGCTGGTGCTGGTCTTTGTACCAATCCTGGGAGGGACTGGAGCTGTAATCAGCGCCGGCATTCTGGGACTGGTAGCAGCCCTCACCTTCAGTCTAGGTGCCGCTCCTTTGCCTAAGAATTGGCAAGAATTTATGCGACGGCCTGCCTCGTATATTCTCTACCCTGCACTACTTGTGATTTTGCTCGCTATGTTGCTGCATCCACCTACATGCTTGGCCTTGCGTTTGTCCCCTTACAAGACATTAAGCATATCCTTGCTCTTCCCAGAAGCCAAGCTAATTTTCAGTCGCTGGAACGCTTTCTCCCGCGTGGACGTAGTGGAAAGCACAGCCATCCACTCTGCGCCAGGGCTAAGCCTATCTTTCACCGAGGATTTGCCCAGACAATTGGGGCTTTTGGTAGATGGCGCCAATTTAAGTCCTATTACCTGCCTGCAAAGCCCAGCCGATGAACGTTTCCTACGATACCTGCCTACGACGCTGGCTTACCTATTGCGCCCTCGTGCACGAGCTCTGGTGATCGAGCCCCGCGGAGGACTGGACCTCTTGACTGCGCTATCTAACGGTGCGTCATCTGTCGTCGCCTTAGAGAGCAATTCGTTGGTTGTACAGGCTGTACGTGAGCAAGCGAATAAATGCGGTACGGTAGCCTACGATGATCCGCGAGTCACCGTCGTCTTGGAAGAAGCACGGAGCTATCTCCGCCGCTCCCAGGAGCGGTTTGATGTCGTGCAGCTGTCTCTGAGCGATACGTACCAGCCCGTTATCTCGGGAGCTTACAGTCTATCCGAATCCTATGCTTACACGGTGGAAGCCTTCATTGAATATTTGAACCACTTGCGAGAAGAGGGCATTCTGGTGATTACCAGATGGGTGCAATCACCGCCTACGGAAGAATTACGCGCCTGCGCATTGGTGGCAGAGGCATTGCAACGAGCTGGCATCGGAGACCCCTCGCAACGAGTTATCGCCCTTCGCACCTGGTCCACGGTTACAATCCTGGCCAAACGTAGTCCCTTTCGCGGTGATGAAATCGCGCGGTTTAAAGAGTTCTGCGCGACATGCCACTTTGATTTGATTTACTACATGGATGTGACAGCCGAGGAGACCAATCGTTACAACGTACTTCGTGATACAGCGCACTACGATACCTTCCGCCAAGTCCTCACGGGCAGTGGAAAGCAGGATTTCTTCCAACAATACCCCTATGAAGTTTCACCACCAAGCGATGACCGCCCTTTTTTCTTCCATTATTTCAAATGGGCCCAGACGCAAAGCATTCTAAGGGGGTTAGGCAAAACATGGCAGCCCTTTGGCGGCAGCGGCTTCCTTATCCTGGTAGCTCTCCTGGTACTAGCGATGTTCCTATCTGCCGTGTTTATTCTATTGCCGCTTGTTTTGAGCCCACGCAAAAAGCTCATCGCCTCATTCTCATTACACTTGACTGCTCTTTACTTGCTGTATTTTGCCTGCCTGGGCTTGGGATTCCTCTTTGTTGAGATGCCTTTGCTACAGCAATTCATCTTATTCTTGGGCCAGCCTACATACTCATTTTCCCTCGTATTATTTTCCATCTTGCTCTTTTCAGGCTTGGGTAGCTTTGTAGCCAACCGCTTCCCCCTGCTGCGCGTCTTGCCTGTCCTGATCGTAGTCGTGCTCGCTTATCCCTTTTTGCTCTCTGAGTTGTTCGCTCTTGCTATTGGTTGGAGCCTTCCTTTGCGCCTGATCGTTGCTGTACTTAGCCTCGGTCCCCTCGGCTTTTTGCTTGGACAGCCCATGCCAGGGGGCATTCGCCTATTGGAGGAACGTGCTCCACAATGGATTCCTTGGGCTTGGGCAGTCAACGGCTTTGCTTCAGTCATCAGCTCTATCTTAGCAGTGATGGGCGCAGTTAGTTTCGGTTTCTCTCGTATTCTCGTTGCGGGAGCATTGACATATTTCCTGGCCAGTGCGGTCATGATGTACCTGCAATCACATCCTACGTCGAAAACAATGCCATGAACACTGCATCTCCCCAGCCGCCCCCAAAATCCCTGCCTATGCAGAATTTGCGCGTGCTGGCGCTACGCAACTTTTTCTTTGGCTGCCGCTGGAATATGGTGCGGGCTATCTGGCAACCTTTTGTCCTCAGCCTGGGTGCCTCAATGCCAGTGCTGGGCTTGCTGGAAAGCATTGGAGGGTTTCAGGGCATCATGTCCACAGCAACGCTATCCGTAGGTGGATGGCTATCCGATCGCCACGGGCGCAAGCCATTTGTAGTCATTGCCAGTGCTTTCGGGATTGTGGCAATGGTTGCCTTTGCTTTGGCTGGATGGCTTCGCGAATGGCGCTTGCTCTTGCCTGGCGTGGTCATGCTCGGATTGACCGCCATCGCCCGCCCTGCGACCGAGTCGATCACGGCTGAGTCCGTACCGCCAGCAGAGCGCGGCCTGGCCTTCGGTCGTATAGGAGTGACATTCGCTGCTTCGGGTATCTTTGCCCCAACTTTGGGCGGATTTCTGGCTAGCCGCTATGGTTTTTTGGCTGTGCTCCTAGTTGGCGCCTTGCTGGAATTTGTCACCTTATGTCTAGTTGCTTTTGCTTTGCATGAGACGCTGCACTCAGAGGCTCGCACACCATTGATCGCTTCTGAGTTTTGGGCCCTGCTCAAGAGGATTATGACGCCTCCATCGGGATTACGCAGTTTTTACGTCGCTGTCACGATAGATATGTTCGCTTATGGTATGGGCGCTGGAATCTTGCCTGGCTTGCTTACCAAAGTATACCGATTTACGCCATTTCAATTGGGGCTCATGGCCAGCGTGAGCTCTGCAAGCTGGGCTATCTCACAATGGTTTATTGGGCAATGGGTAGATCGGCGCGGTTACATACCTTTTCTAGCCTTATCGGAAGCAATTGCTGTGTTTGTGGCCACAGGATGGCTTATTGTACAATCCTTCCCCGCCTTTCTCATGCTAGAGATCTTTTGGGGTCTAGTTGTAGCAACTTGGACGCCAGCTTTCACGGCCTGGATTGCCAATAGCGTTCCTGAGCGACAACGCGCAGAAGAGATAGGCAGGCTAGGTACTTTCCGCGGGCTGTTATCCTTTCCTGCGCCCTATGTAGGAGGTCTAATCTACGAAGCCTTCGGATTCCGAGGTCCTATTTTAGGCAACTTGATTGGCGCTGCTGTAGCCATGATCTTGTTACTAGCCTTTGTGCGGGAGCCAAATCAGTCTTAGAAACAAGGCGCAGCATCCACCCCACCGTCCAGTATCTGGTAGCACGGGAGCTGCTTCTGCTCTTCTCCAAAGGATTGCTAACGAGAAGGATGTGTACCTGTCAAGGGGACAAAGACGACTCCCATGATTTCTTTAGACATGATCTCGTCCCCGTGCTTCTCAATTAACCACAATGTCTGGTAGCCGCCTGGAGGGCCAACAGGAATCACCAGGCGTCCGCCGTCTTTGAGTTGGTTGATCAACGGTTGTGGGATATGGTCAGGAGCGCAGGTAACAATAATAGCATCGTAAGGAGCATATTCCTCCCAGCCATAGTAACCATCGGCATGCTTGGTCTTCACATGGGAGTAGCCAAGTCGGGTCAATGTCTCAGTGGCTCTTTTGTACAGCTCCTCGATGATCTCTACACTGTATACTTCATCGGTCAGCTCCGCCAGAATCGCAGCCTGGTAACCAGAGCCAGTACCAATCTCTAGCACCCGCTCGCCACGCTTCAGCTTCAGCAACTCAGTCATCACTGCCACGATATAGGGTTGCGAAATGGTCTGGCCATAACCAATAGGCAATGGGTGATCACCATATGCCCGGTTCACATAGTTAGGAAGCACAAATTCATGGCGAGGCACAGTCCTCATAGCACGCAATACCTCAGGATCGCGAACACCCCGCTGCTCAATATCGAATGTCACCATATGCTCCCTCGGAATCTGATAAGGGTCAGGGGTTGGAGTCGCCTTGGTCAACGTCGGAGTAATACCTACACCCCTGACCACCGGCACGGAGGTAGCTATGTCCACCATGGCGGTCATGCCAGGCAGGATTGCCAAATCAGTAGGGACTAGTGCTATCCTCACCGTATAATTGGCCTCCCCCTCTGTATTGTTAGCCAATGACGCAATGGAAATGACCTTTCCCTTGAGGGGGGTATCGGGGAAGGCCTTCAAGGTAATGGTTGCCTCCTGGCCTACTTGCACACGCCCGACGTCCTGCTCGTTAACCTGCGCCTCGACATGACAATGATCAAGATCTGCCAGAACTAATACAGGCATGGCTTGGTTGACCACCTGGCCGACTTCTGCTTCTATCGAAACAATAGTTCCTGAAAAAGGGGCGGTCAGGATCGTATTCGCCCAATTGAGCTTCGCCTGCTCCAAAGCAAGTCGTGCTTGTTCAACCTCCCCTTCGGCGATCGCCTTTTCATCATCCGTGATCGAACGCTGTGACTTTTGCACCTCTAGTTGGGCCTGCACCACTTGGAGCGCAGCGTTATGGAGAGCAGAGAGGTACTCATTCGTCGCCAATGTCGAGTTGTAGTTCGCTTGTGCCCGCTGATACTCAGCTGTGGCCTGCTCTAAAGCCAGCGCCTCTGGCAGCATTCCTATATCAGGACGCCATGCGACTTGCTCATAGGCGCGCTGTGCATCGCGCAACGCCAATTCAGCTAATTTCAGCTCTGCATCTGCAACGGCTAATTGCTTGTCTCGCAGATCAATCTGCTTTTCTGCAGCCTCGCTCAATGCTTGCACTGCTTCTCCCAGAGCCCTCTCCGCCAGGAACTCAGCCAGGGTTGGTCTTGTGGTAAGTTGTCTGAGGCGCGCCTCGCGCACCTTCAATGTGGCCTCAGCGTGAGCGATGCTCAATTCCGCTTGTCGGGTATCTAGACGCGCTAGCTGCTGCCCTGCCTGAACTCGCTCGCCTACCTTTACGACAATCTCTGCTAACAAGCCCTCCAATGGAAAAGTCAGGGTAGCTTGTCTGCCGGGCACTATCCTGCCAGGGGCATGCACTATGACGAGGGCTGTCTCCTGGGCACTTGGCACTGTTTCACGAAGCAAAAATGTTTGGGAGCTTTGTCGTGGTGCAAGGCGCAAGACAATCAACGCAATGAGGACTATAGCGAGTATGGCAATCAAAAGCAGCGCTGTTTTCTTCATGCTCAACTTTCCCTCTCCCACGCTGCGATGGAGATTTCATGCCACTCTGATCCGCACCGATAGTAGATTACCTCGGTTTCGGGTGCCTGTCAAACCGAGTAGATCTTATACCCGTTCTTGTGTGAATCATCATAACAAGGGGGCAAGACCATGAAAGTGCTTTTATCGCGCTGCTTGACAAACCTGCATACCTGTGATATATTTAGCATTGCTAAATAACCAATTGATGAATTCTCTACTTGATAAGAGGAGCGCATTGGAAAAGCAGGATCTCCTGAAACAGCTAGCGAGCATTGAGCAATTGATCTTGCGCGTTGGGTGGCTAGAACAACGACGTTTTGCACAGGACCTAGATAGTTTTGGTCTTACTCCACCACAGTTTTTTGTGCTGCGCTCTATTCAGTCCCATGGCGAGAACCCTACCATGAGCACATTGGCCTATGACACTTTACAGCATTGTGCCACTGTGACTGGTATTGTCGGTCGCCTGGTGAAGATGGGGTTGGTAAAACGGAGACGCAGTGCACACGATCGGCGCCAAGTTCTGGTAGAGTTAACTCCCGCAGGGCTGGATTTACTGGATAAGGTACGTGGCAGCCGCGAAAAGCGCCTGCGCGAGACACTGATGCGCCTTTCCCAAGAGGACGCCAGGGAATTGCTGCGGCTGCTCAAAGCCTATTTGGAAGCCTTCCAGCTTGAATATGGTGAAGAGGTATTGCAGCAAGAGCTTGCCTCACACAGCCCCACTCCAGAATAAACGAAGGTTCTACGACAGATCATGGAGCCCCAAGAGAAAACACTCGAAGTGCATCAGCGCTTGGTACAGCTTTATGGTGAGCGTCCCCAAAAGCAGCACCTAGACCCCATTGCCCAGTTGGTCTCTACCATCCTTAGTCAGAATACCAATGATGTATTGCGCGATAAAGCTTTTAGCGCCCTACGACTGCGTTTTCCTACCTGGGAGCAGGTCCGTGATGCACCAGTTGAAGAAGTGATGGAGGCAATTCAGATCGCTGGACTGAGCCAAAAGAAAGCTCCGCGCATCCAGCAAGCCTTGCGGTACATCACGGAGAGGCAGGGCAAACTGAGCTTGGATTTCCTGCGTCAGATGAGGGTCGAAGAAGCAAAACAATGGCTTACTACCATGAATGGCATTGGTCCCAAGACAGCAGCCATTATCCTGCTCTTTTCTCTAGATATGCCAGCTTTCCCCGTGGATACGCATATCCACCGTGTCACCAGACGCCTTGGTCTGATCCCAGCAAGCGCTTCACGCGAGAAAGCACACGAACTATTGGAAACCCTGCTGCCACAGGAGACGTACTATACCTTCCACCTTAATATAATCCGCCACGGCCGCGAGGTTTGCCAAGCACGTCGCCCACGCTGTGAACGATGCGCGTTGCGAGAACTGTGCGATCACTACCGAAACGTAATGTTTTCACAGTCGGGAAGCCATCCGCAAGCAAGAGAAGGAGATCAGATATAGCGCCTTGAGTTCGGCACGGAGCATAGCCTTCACAGCTCCTCTGGCGTGAATGCCACTACCTCATCAATAGAGGCTGCATCTACGAATAGCATGACCAGCCTATCTATCCCCAAGGCTATGCCGGCCGATGGGGGCATTTCCCCCAATTCGGCAAGGAACTTTTCCGGGATAGGATAAGGGCGTTTCCCCAGCGAACGGCGGTAAGTTTCATCCCGTAGAAAACGCGCTCGCTGTTCCGCGGCATCCGTCAACTCAGAGAATCCATTGGCTAGTTCCAGTCCAGCGATGTAGAGCTCGAAGCGTTCGGCTACGGAGGGTTTATCAGGGCGCAAATGTGCTAGCGCTCCTCTCGTCGCCGGATAGTCGTAGAGGAAAGCAGGCTGGCTAACTCCTAAGTGAGGCTCGATGTCTCGCACCATGATCTCATCGAATAGATCACATTCCAAAGCTTGGGCCATGGAAACCTTTGCATAACGGGAAAAGGACTCTTCGACCGAGAGCCGGGGCCATGGGCTACTCAACTCCACCTCTTTCCCTTGGTAAACGAGTTTATCCCCATAACCCATTCTGCGTGCCACGCTCTGAATTAGCGCCTCGCATTCATCCATTAGGCCATGGTAGTCGCTGCCGGCACAATACCACTCCAGCATGGTGAACTCGGGGATGTGACGGCTGCCTCTTTCCCCTTCCCGCCAGCAATGGCAGATTTGAAAGATACGAGGATAGCCAGCCGCCAACAGACGTTTCATGCATAGCTCAGGAGAAGTCTGTAGAAACCAACCGTCAGCGGGAATGGCATCAATATGTGCTTCGGGGGCTGGAGCAGGGATACGCTGTGGCGTTTCCACCTCCAGATAGCCACGAGCGATGAAAAATTCTCGGATCGCCTGTAGAACGGCGGCTCGTATCACGAGCGCTCTCTTGCGACTGGCCAACCGCCAGTTCAACGTGCTACTCCTTGACCCTGGTCACGTACGTGCCTGTCCTGGTGTCAATCTGAATCAGATCGCCTTCGTTAACAAAAGGAGGAACGCGGAGCTCGTATCCCGTTTCCACGGTGACGGTTTTCATATCGGAACTAGAGGTATCCCCTTTTGCCCAAGGCGCAGATTTCACCACGCGCAGATTGACAAAATTAGGGACATTAACCCCGATAGGTTCCCCACGGAAGAAGAGCACATCCACCGTGAGATTGTCAATCAGATAGTTCTTCGCATCCCCCAGTGCTTCTTCGCTGATGCCAAACTGCTCATACGTTTGAGTATCCATGAAGTGGTACACGCCGCCTTCGTGGTACAGGTACTGCATGCTTCGCTGTTCCAGCGCGGCAGGCTCCAGTGTATCGCCTGAGCGGTAGGTACGGTCAATAATCGTTCCATTCACCATGTTGCGCAGGCGGGTGCGGTAGAGCGCTTGTCCCTTACCTGGTTTGGTGAACTCGAATGCGATCACGATATACGGTTCGTCATCAATAGTGATAGTCAGTCCTTTGCGCAAATCTGAAACTGTGTACATATGCCTATAACTCCACTACAGAATAAGTCAATGAATTGCACAAGGTTTATTATATCACTATTCTTGCCTTTCAGCAAGCAAAAGATGCTTCGTACAACCAACGAGTAAGGCTTTAACCCAATCCTTGACAACCAATCAAGTAAAGTAAATTTGACAAAAAGTAAAATTTAATGTACAATTATGCCATCTCTATTGCTATATGACATGGCAGTGATATTGTGGAGATGGAAATGGCTCGTTTATGTAATCGCTTAAGGGAATTACGCGCACGGCATGACTTGACGCAGGAACAATTGGCCCAAGCGGTTGGGGTTACCCGTCAGACAATCTTGTCCATCGAGAAAGGGAACTATTTCCCTTCTGTATTTCTGGCATTGCGCATTGCTCATGTGCTGCAGGTGCCGTTAGAGGAAGCCTTCTGGCTGGAAGACGAGGAGGATGTGGAAGGAGTATAAGATGCGAAAAGGACTGTACTGGTACTACATTACCAGAGGGATGCTTATCTTAGCCTGGATAGGGTTGATGATCCTGTTAAAAGCACGCCGCGAGATTATTTTGTTCGGCGTCTTGCTGATGACTGGGCTTTACCTCTGGCTGCCTTACAGTGGCCGTTATGTGATTCGCGACGATAGGCCCCTCTCGCCTCTAGAGCATGATGAGCGGGAACAAACCATCTCGCTCAAAGCAGCATCCTATGGCTTTTCTGTTCTGGTTGTCCTCATGGCTGCGGTAATCATCTGGGCTGCTCTGCATAGCCAGGATGTGTTATCTATCGAGCAGGTCAGCCTGATCATGGCCATTGGACTCATCACACAGTTTATAGCCAGTTTGTGGCTACATCGCCAAGCGTAGAGTGAAAGGAAAACAGAATGACATATGCCATTGAGACCAGAGAGATAACGCACTATTTTGATAGCCTCTGCGCGGTGAACCGGGTATCGTTACAGGTGCTAAGCGGGACCATCTTCGGCTTCCTGGGGCCCAACGGTGCAGGCAAGACCACGACTTTGCGTCTGCTGCTAGGTCTTCTAGAGCTAAGCGGTGGTTCGGCAACAGTGTTGGGATATGATGTTGCTACTCAGGCCGATGCAATCCGTGCGCACAGCGGCGTTCTGCTTGAACACGATGGTTTGTATCAGCGTTTGACCGTTTTGGATAATCTGGAATTCTTTGGTCGCATCTATCACCTGGACAAGAAAGTTCGCCAGGCACGCATTCGAGAACTTCTGGAGCATCTAGGCATATGGGAATGGCGCAACGCAGACATCACCAAGCTATCCAAGGGCATGAGACAGAAAGTCGCAATCGCTCGTGCCCTGCTGCACCGGCCTAGCCTAGTTTTCTTGGACGAACCATCAGCGGGTTTAGACCCGGTCGCGGCTGTCGCTCTACGCGAGGACATTCAGAACCTAGCGCGAAAGGAAGGGACGACCGTCTTTCTGACCACGCACAATCTGGCTGAGGCGGAGAAGATATGCGATATGGTCGGTGTCATCCGGCAGGGGCAACTCATTGCGATGGGCACCCCAGAAGAATTGCGAGCACGCACAGGCAAGCCAACGGTTGCAATTTACGGACGTGGTTTTAGCACCAGTGCGGTCGAGGCACTGCGCGCCCTATCCAAAGTGTCCTCTGTATTTCTGCATGCGGATCATTTGCAGGTAGAACTCGAACCAGGCGCAGAGACAGCGCCTTTGATCAGTTTGCTGGTCAGCGAGGGAGCTGAAGTGGAGGAAGTGCGCAAAGGTCGCGGCAGCCTGGAAGAGGCTTTTGTCACGCTCATGCAAGAAGAACAAGAATTGGGAGCAATGTAACTATGGAAGATATTATGACGATCGTGTGGAAGGAACTAAAAGAACTGTGGCATGCCAGAGGCGGGATGCGCTCGCGCTTGCTTTCCTACCTGCCCCTGTTGCTCGTATTTGGCGTTATCCTGCCATTACAGGAGCGCGAAGCCTGGGTCAACAGCCCACTGGCAGGAATTTTCTCCATTGTGCTGCCCTTTATCCTGGCAGGCGGAGCAGTTGCGGATAGCTTCGCGGGAGAGAGGGAACGCCACACCTTGGAAACGCTACTTGCCACCAGACTTTCCGACCGAGACATCTTCCTGGGCAAGGTACTTGCCTGCGTCATCTACAGCATTACTATAGTCTGGGCCTCTATGTTGCTCAGTCTAATTGCTCTGAATGTGGCCAGGGGGACTAGTCGCCCCTTCTTTTACCCCGGTGCGGTCTTGATCATGATCGTGTTCGGGACCATCCTAAGCAGTCTGTTCATTGCAACAATTGGCGTTTTCATCTCGCTGCGGGCGCCCACTGCCCGTGCAGCAGCGCAAGTGTTCAGCGTTGCCACGCTAGTGCTTTTCGTCGGTGGCCCGCTATTGTTGCAAGCCCTGCCGGCTTCAGCCAAGGATACTCTGCTGCAGATACTGAGCACTGCGAACTTGAACCTCGTAGGCATTGTAGTAGGCCTGGTAACGCTGGCTTTGGACATTATCTTATTAGCAATTGGCATTGCCCGCTTCCAGCGGAGACGGCTGATCTTGGAGGATTAGTTAGGCACAAAAGAACAAGGGCGAAGAGATTGCTCTCGCCCTTGTTCTTCTTCAACTGGCTTATTGCACACGTAACACAGGGAGTAGTGCAAAATCGTCCGGTGTGAGCTTGTCCATATCCTTTTCCTGCGAAGCGGGGTATTGGCTCAGCAATTCTTCTTGGGTTGGAGAGGCTCCAGCAGGCAAGAAAACATCAATGATACGCGTGTGATTGGTATCAGCCGGAGCTCCACCGAAACGCCACTGTGCACTCTGTGCTTCCACGTCGCGCACGCGCCATACCCCAGCAGCCGGATATCCCTCCTGACCAAGTACAACAGCTAAGTAACCCCACCTCTGCGGCTCCCAGCTACTGAATGCATTCTTGGGCACACGTACGGTAACCTTCCTGCCCGGAGGATCCACAACAATCTTCATGGAAACATCTACTTTCTGGGGGTTGCCCTTTGCATCCAGTTTGAAGACTCCCGGTGTCCAGCCTTCTACCCATACCGCATAGTCCCAGGCATCCTCGCTGGAAACGGCAGCATTGCGTCCAGGCAACAGCAACCGTCGCCCTGAACCAGATTGGTGGTCCATATCTATGTAGACATCGAATGCTTGCACGGACAAATTGACGGCAGAACCCCAAGGGTTGGCAACAGGGCCATACATGGAGAAGATGAGTACGAGGTTGTTCTCATCGTAGCCGACAACAAATTGCTTGCCATCGAAGCACTGCGCCAAGAACACGCCATCGGTAGGATAGGTGTAACTTCCTGGGCCATAGTCATCGTGTTCAGGATCGTCAATGACGAGAATGGGTGTGATAGCGCTGATATCGGGCACAACAAGCAAAGCTGGACCACCCAGTGGTGCTGCATCAATGTCTGTCAGCGCTCGACTCACGACAACGTACAGATTGATCCGATCGCCTGCCTCCAAATCTGTTAGGTTTTTGAACGGCACAGCCAATTCAATGGCTGTCCCTTTGACAGCAGCATCTGCCAGTGGCGTTTCTTTTTCCCACTGATTGTATCCCAGAGCATTGGCATAAAATGCACTCACTGTGCCCTGTTGGATGCGCACTGCGGCTTCGCCAGCCGCACCGAACCCTAGGATAGTTTTGGGAGTGGCAACAGCACCATAGCGCGAGAAGGTGTTAACTTGTTTCGCGTGTGGGTTCGAGAAGTAAACCGCGATGGTGAGATCAGGAGCCAGCGTAAACCAATTGCTGCGCCCGTCTATGCGCAGATAGATATTCTTCTTGTCAAAGCCGTAGTATAGAGCGGAAATCACATCCTCGGCGCGGGCCATGGCTCCCCCTGATTTGAGGTAATAACCAGCCTGCGCCCACTCACCTTCAGAGGCCACACCATCTATCACAGGCGTGAACAAACCGGCTATCTCTTGCGTCGGCACAGGAGGTTGTGGTGGCATGATGGGTACATATAGCCAGTCTGGTACGCCATCGCCCATCGTGCGATAGATATCCATAAGCGTCTGCCGGAACATCGTGTCGAAAGCGCGCTCATCCGCTACGCTCTGATCCGAGCCGTACCACCAGAACCAGTCTGAGCCCTCGGCAAAGTACATCAACTCCATGGCTTCCTCGAATTGCTTCTCGGAAACCGCATTGCGCCGGTTAATGAGCATCATCCGCGTCTTCTGCAAGTAGTTCCAAGCCTGATTTTCTTCGTCTTCCCCAATCCAAGTGGAAAAGTCCGGTGTAAACCAGCAGCCTGCCCAGAGCTTTTCGATCTTGCGCTGCTCTGGAAACTTTTGCAGATACTCAGAGGGAGTGATGGTGACAATATCCGAAGCCTCGGACAATTGCTGGTACAAAGCGTTCAAGAACTCCTTGCCGTCATTATCGTAGTATTCCCAAGCGTTCTCTCCATCCAGCAGCACAGTGACCAGATGCGGGCCGGCAGCATTTTCTTCCTTCAGACGGACCTTGATATCACGCAACCTGCGCATGAAATCCTTCGCCGCTTCCTGACCAGGCATGCCACTGTACGTGAAGCCTACCTTATCCGAGATAAGCAGGTCGCGGAAAACCATGCCCACTGGGCGCCCATCGCCGTGTTGGACATAGTAGGGGCGATATAACCGATCGGCTTCCTGTACAACGTCCTTGCTATTGCGAGTAAACCCATCCATTCCCAGGGAACGGGCCAGCACCTGTTCTCCAGAAGCCATCCAAATAACACCGGCATCAGAAACCATTTTCACGATTTCCTGGGCGACAGCTCCCTCTGCCGGCCACATCCCGCGAGGCTCCCTGCCAAATAGTTCCTTGTACTTGGCCACTCCCTTCTGGATCTGCGCAATGGCATCGTTAGGGAAAGAGAAACGTTCCGGCAGTTTGGCATCAGGCATACCGATCAGGGCTAGGTTCGTGTCATAGAGCAAGGGCAGAATGGGATGTGTATAGGGCGTGAAGGTTACCTCAATCTGCCCGGTATCTTGCAGTTCTTTATGCATAGGCAGGACCATTTCCATCACTTCCAAAGCTTTAGCAAAGATAATAGTTTTGTCTTCCTCGCTAAAGCCTTTCCCCTTGTTCACCAGGCTCAGCAATGGCTCCTCAGCCAGAAAATCGGGATCGAACCAGGCTAAGTTGAACCACACCTGAAGGTCACGAAAATCTTGTTCGGTGAAGTTGGGCAATGCTTTCTGCACAGTGGCATCGCTGTCATCGCTGCCGCGCTTGGCCAACAACTCTTGATAGCGAGGATAACGGCGAATGACATGATCCCAATTAGCATCAAAGAAACGCTTGAGGATAAAGATTTTCTCTTCTTCACTTAGGCTAGCAGCCGGTTTTTCAGCCAGCACCCAATAGAGATCCTTGGCTTCTGCAACCAAATCCTGCAGTTGAAAGATCAGACTCGGTGTCAGGTTAAAGGTTGCCTTGATCTTGGGGTACTTTTTCAGCATGGCAGCCATGTCATAGTAATCTTTGGTGGCATGGCAGCGTACCCAAGGTTTGCTGTAAATGCCGGTTTGGGGATCTTTGTAGTAACGTGGTTGGTGCTGGTGCCAGATAATGGACAGATACAATGGTTCTTCCGAGATTGGCGTAGCTATAGCTGGCAAAGGCGTTGCAGTTGGCACGATGGGTATGGGGGTAGGTTTGGGCGCACAGCTAATAAGCAAGACCACCGTCATGGTCAAACAGAAGAACTGTCTCCAGTGCGACATCTTCTCCTCCTTGCGAAGTTAGTAGGCACATTATACGGCGATTTTTCCCACAATGCGAAAAATAGAAAGCATCCATAGTAACCACAGGGGTGCAAGAGTGTTTTAAAAGTGCAAACTGAAGGATTGAGGCGAGGTGGGCAATGACAGTGCTGCGCTATATACTAGTAGCGGGAATGGGTTATTTGCTAGGATCGTTTCCTACAGGCTATGTGCTTGCCAAGCTATGGAAAGGTATAGATCCCCGTCAGTATGGCAGTGGCCGCACCGGAGGGACGAATATCCTTCGTGCCGCCGGCAAAGGCCCTGCGATATTCACCGTTATGGGAGATTTCCTGAAAGGTGCATTATCCGTTGGGCTGGCGCGCGTGCTGTTGGGGACAAGCAGCGCAGCAGTAGTAGCGGGATTGGCTGCGGTGTTGGGACATAATCGCTCCATTTTTCTACGCTTTCGCGGTGGCGCAGGCTCCATGACCAACGCTGGGGTGATACTTGTACTGGCCCCTCACGTTTTGCCCTTCATGGCCGTGGCCGCTGTGGTAGCGGCTTGCCTATCGCGGATTGCATCCGTAACATCTATTGTCGCCGCAGTAACTATGCTCATCACACTGGCAGTCTCGTGTTTGCTGTCCCTGTCACCAGCGATATATGTGCTTTATGGAGTGCTGGCTTGTGGTCTGATCCTGTTCGAGTTGCGCCCGAATATCGAGCGTCTGCGCTCGGGTTCGGAACGCCGCGTGGAGCATTATTAGGACTAGAGCACTTTGGGGAATCTAAAGGGCAGGCACTAGATCAGTATCTTGCTAAGAAATTGCCTAGTGCGTTCTTCCTTGCAGGCAGCCAACGAAAGGCCATCAGGCGTTGTCTCTTCAATGATATGCCCCTCG
The DNA here is from genome assembly GCA_014360905.1 of Chloroflexota bacterium. Classification (NCBI taxonomy): domain Bacteria; kingdom Bacillati; phylum Chloroflexota; species Chloroflexota bacterium. The sequence continues at coordinate 35,766 of JACIWW010000008.1, read as the reverse complement.
CACATGAAAAAGATGCGCTTGGCAGCGGCTTTGACAAAGCCCATCTCGTGCGATACCACTACCATGGTCATACCTTCTCTGGCCAGATCCAACATCACGTCCAATACTTCTTTGATCATCTCTGGGTCCAGTGCAGAAGTTGGTTCGTCGAAAAGCATGATCTTTGGCTGCATGGCTAGCGCGCGAGCGATAGCTACTCGTTGTTGTTGACCACCAGAAAGCTGCGCAGGATAGGCGTTTGCTTTCTCCGGAATGCCTACCTTGGCCAGTAGTTGACGAGCGATCTCTTCCGCCTCCTGCTGTGACCTCTTGCGCACGACGCGTTGTGCTAAGGTAATGTTCTCCAGAGCTGTCAGGTGGGGAAAAAGATTGAACAATTGAAAAACCATGCCCACCTCAGCCCGTACTTTGTCAATATTCTTGGCCTCGGTGAGTGGGATGCCATCCACGACAATCCGCCCGCTGTCTATTGTCTCCAGATGGTTGATGCACCGAAGGAGTGTAGACTTGCCGGAGCCACTGGGGCCAATGATGACCACCACCTCACCACGTTTCACGGTCAGGCTGACATCATCTAAGGCAACTACCCGCCCAAAACGCTTGCTCACATGTTCGATTTCGATAATGTTATCGGACAAAAGTCGTCTTCCTCTCTAGATAGGCTACAATACGAGAGAGAAACAGGGTCATGACTAAATACAACAGCGCCACCATCATCCAGGTTTCAAGAGCCAGAAAAGTACTGGCCATAAACTCGCGCCCTCTACGCGTCATGTCGGCGACGGCTACGACCGAGACCAGCGAAGAGTCCTTCAACAGCGCTACAAATTCGTTGCCTACGGGTGGCAAAATAATGCGTACAGCTTGGGGCAAGATGATGTAGCGCATAGCCTGAAAATAACTCATCCCCAACGAGCGTGCCGCTTCCATTTGCCCTTTGGGAATGGATTCGATACCAGCACGGAAGATCTCCGACATGTACGCTCCGTAACAGATAGTCAGGCCTGCTACAGCCGCTCCAAAGGGATTCAATTTGATATTGATTAACCTATGGGCAAAACTCGGCCAGGCGCCTATCAGTTTTATCCCAACATCTCGCAGTAAGATAGGAGAGGCATAATAGATGAACAAGAGTTGTACCAAAAGCGGTATGCCACGAATAACCTCAACGTATATCGAGGCGATCCCTTTGATAAGAGGATTCTTGGCTATGCGCCCCAGCCCGCCGATCAGTCCTACCAAAAGTATCAATAAAAAAGATAACACCGTAATGCTCATGGTCACGCGGACGCCATCTTCGAGGAAGACGAAGATGCGCCGATACGGATCTGGCTTGCTGCTGATCAAAAACAGGGTAATGAGCACCACGCTGATAAATAGCAGCCACCAGCGGTCTATTCGTTGCCAAATAGGCTTGGTCTCTTCGGTAGAAGTGAGCGTTTTAGTATTCGCACGAATCTCTTTGTATGTCATGATAAAAGTTTCCTCATTCCCGCATGAATGAAGGTAGCTAGAACTGCAGCAATCGGCTAGCTCTACATGCGCAGGCGTGGGTCCAGGGCATCGCGCAGGCCATCGCCCAGCAGATTGAACCCCAAAACAGTGAGCATAATCGCTATACCAGGGAAAATGATAATGTGAGGAGCAGTAAACATGGAAAACCTGCCCTCACCCAACATAGCTCCCCACTCCGGCGTGGGGGGTTGAGCCCCTAGCCCCAGAAAACTGAGGCCAGCCGCATCCAGGATGGCTGTAGCTATGCCTAACGTGCCCTGAACAATAATGGGAGTGATAGAATTGGGCAGGATGTTGCGAAAGAGTATACGGCTGTGGGTTACACCAATCGCCCGTGCAGCTAGGATATAATCCTGTGCTTTGACAGATAGCACTTGAGAGCGGACTAAGCGAGCATAAGTAGGGATAGAAACAAGGGCAATGGCAATCAACATATTCATCAGGCCAGGCCCCAGGATAGCCACAATGGCGATAGCCAACAGCATGGCAGGAAAAGCCAACGCAATATCCATAAAGCGCATGATTAGGTTGTCGGCCCAACCTCCCAAGTAGCCAGATACAAGGCCCAACAAAGTACCAAGGATAATGGCCAGGCTAACTGAAAGCACTCCTACACGCAAAGAGACCTGTGCCCCAAAGATAATGCGGCTCAAAATGTCGCGGCCCAAATCATCCAGGCCAAAGGGATACTGTTGTGAAGGGGGCTGACGACGCAAAACTAACCTTTGTTCCAATGGATCGTACGGGGCTAAGAGGGGAGCAAATAGTGCACAGAGCAAAAAAACAGCTAGAATCAACATGCCCACAACAGCTAACTTGTTCCGCAACAATCGGCGTAACGCATCCTGCCACAGATTGGTTGGAACTCGTTTTTCTAATTGGAAGGTAGTAGAACTCAGTTCTTGCAGGCTTGCTGATCTCATTTGTGCCTTCTCAACAAAGCGTAATTAGTGCCAAGGACGTGGAATAACATTCTACTCATAACGGATGCGAGGATCAAGGTAGGCATAGGATATATCCACTAAAAGATTGAGCAGCACAAATAATAACGCAATCACCATGACACCACCTTGCACGGCTGGATAGTCACGGGCTAGGACGCGGTCCACTACCAGGCGGCCCATACCAGGCCAGGAGAAGATGGTCTCTGTCAGGATAGCACCTCCCAAGAGGCCACCCAATAAGAGGCCAATGACGGTGATGATGGGCAAAAAGGCGTTCTTCAAGGCATGTACCAAGATCACCATTCGTTCCGGAAGTCCCTTAGCCCGGGCAGTGCGAATATAGTCCTGGCCCAAGACTTCGAGCAGGCTGCTACGGGTCATGCGGGCGATATTCGCCATAGGGATCGTCCCCAGAGCTAGAGAAGGAAGGATGAGATGCTTCAAGGCATCTATCAAAGCTTCTGGATTGCCAGTGACTAGGGCAGTGAAAACATAGAAATTCGAAAGGAAATCGCTGAATGCTATGATCTTGTTGCCAAAGGAACCCGTAAAGATAGTGCGAAGGTTATAGACTTCTGTGATAGTAGGCAATTCTACTCCCACTGTCAGGCGTGCTGAAGGAGGAAGTACATGGAGTCGGAAACCAAAAATATAACTCAAGACCAGACCGAGCCAGAAAACCGGCATAGAAACGCCGATCAGGCTACCAACCATGGTAATTAAATCGAAAAATGAATTGTGGTGATAAGCAGCGAGGATGCCGGCAGGAATGCCAATCAAGCAAGCCACAAGCATGGCGCCAACAGTCAGCTCTACCGTGGCCGGCAAACGCTGGGCCAATTCTTCCGTGACCAGGAAATTGGTACGCACAGAGCGTCCAAAATCACCGCGCGCAATTTTGCCGAGATAGCGCAGGTATTGCACGGGGATGGGATCATCAAGGCCGTACGCTTTCCTGAAGCGTGCTACTTTCTCGTCCGTGGCATGCTCTCCCAACATCACATCAGCCGGAGTGCCTGGCACGAGGTGCATCATGGTGAAAGTGATGACGGAAATCCCCAATAGAACGAAAACCAATAGTATCAAACGCTGGATGATATAGCGAGTCAAATGTCTGCCCTCTTATCAGGCCACAGTGCAGGGAAATACTCTCCCTGCACTGTGGTAGGATTTAGAACCGGATGAACTTATTCTCCCTTGAATCCGCCGAAGAAGTCGGCAAAGTAGACATATTCATTGGTGTGGGCGGTATTGCGATAAGGATGGTCCGGATCCCAGGCCCGCTCGATATTAAAGATTACCGCATCAGCATTAAAGTCCGTTCCATCGTGGAACTTGATGCCCTTCTTGAGTTTGATCGTCCACACCAAGCCATCGGCGGAAACTTCAGGCATCCCATCCGCTAGTTTTGGCTCGATTTCCGTCGCTCCGGGCTTCCGGGCATACAGACCCTCGAAGATCTGGTTCGTAACCATGAAGGATTCGCCATCGGTCTCATCCCAGGCATCCAGGCCGACTGCATCGCCAGCTCGCCCCCAGATGAAGGTACCGGTAGGAGTCTCGATATCCCACCAATACTCTAGATAGAAGGGATCAGGCACGATGCCTTTAACTTCCTTCTTGGCGGCAAAGGCACCCGCATTGTGCATCACCGGTACACCCAGAGCGATGTCATGGATACGCTGGTTGGCTTGCTTATACAGCTCAGTGCGCTTGGCGATATCAGGCTCAGACCTGGCCTTGACTAAGAGGTCATACAGCTCCTTGTCAGGCGGCCCTTTGGCCCAGCTGTCGGTGGAGCCGCTGAAGAAGGTGAATAGGTTGTTGTCCGGATCGCCAAAGTCGGACATCCAGCCCAGCATCCACAGATCTGCCTCATCATGGCGGATCTTGTACAAGTAAGTACCCCAGTCGTAAGTTACCAGGCGGCAGTTAATGCCGATAGCTTTGAGTTGGCTCTGTATAATTTCGGCGATTAGCTTGGCCTCGGGGTAGTAGGAGCGGCGCACCGGTAGATACCACAAGTACAACTCAAAACCTTCGGGATAACCAGCTTTGGCCAGCAGTTCCTTAGCCTTGGTAGGGTTGTACTCATAGTCCACAATCTCGTCATTATAGCCCCACATCAATGGCGGCAGGTATTCCTTCGCTGGCTGTCCGGTCTCGGGTGCAACAGCGTTGACAATGGCCTGCTTGTCAATGGCATGGTTGATGGCCTGTCGTACTTCGAGTTTGTTGAAGGGTTCGCGGTCTGTGTTCATCCCCAGGTAGCCGATGGTGAATGCCGGACGTAGGTACAGTTGCAGGTTCGGATCTGCCCTGACCACGGGGATGTCGTCAGGCCGAATGCTGTCAGCACCGTCAATCGTCCCTGCCTGCAGTTCCAGAAGCCGGGCGGTGTCCTCTTTGATGACGCGGAAGACCATCTTCTGCAGCTTGGCTTTTTCGCTCCAGTAATCGTCGTTGCGTACAATGGTGATGGTATCTTCGGGCTTCCACTCTACGAACTTCATCGGCCCTGTGCCCACTGGGTTCCGGAAGCTCTCGTCCATGTACTTCATCACTGCCGCAGGGCTGACCATGGGCATCATGGCTGAAGCCAACTGTGCCAGGAAGGGAGCATGGGGGCGATGGAAGGTGAACCTAACGGTGTAGTCATCCACCTTCTCCACGGATTTTAATACACAAGCCGCTTCAGGCGTTGGCGCTGGCGCAGGTGCTGCTGCTTTGACCCATTTCTCCTCGAGCTGAGCAATGAGGCCCTTCTCCTTCACTGCCTTGAGGCCCTTGTTGATGGCTTCCAGGATCTCTGGTGCGTTCTTTTTCACCGCAATGCCGTAGAATTCCTCGGTGAAGGGTTCGCCGACGCTCTTGATCTTACCCGCGTATTTCCCTACATAGCCAGCCACCAATGGGTTATCCGCTACCACCGCGTCAATCTGGCCATTGATGAGATCCAGGAAAGCTTGGTCAATGGTGTCATAATTTTTGAGCGTGGCACCGGCGATTTTTTCCACTTCCATAGCGCCGGTTGTGCCGAGCTGAGCACCCACTACTTTGCCCGCCAGGTCTGCTGGCCCTTTGATGCGAGTATCATCAATGCGCACAGCAATAAGCTGTCCTGCATTGTAGTAGGGTTCGGAGAAGTCAAACTGCTTTGCGCGCTCCTCTGTGATGGTCATAGCAGAGATGGCAGCATCGTATTGGCCTGTGGCCATGCCAGCCAACAGGGGATCCCAAGCGACATTGACGAATTCCACCTCAAAGCCAGCCGCCTCGGCAATGGCCTTCATCAGGTCAATGTCAAAGCCCACAAACTCTTTGGTTGTTTCGTCCACATACTCAAATGGCGGCCAAGTGGCATCAGTGGCCACCGTAATCTTGAGCTTGGGCTTTGGTGTAGCAGTTGGTGGCACTGGCGTTGGCGGCGGCTTAGGTGTCGGTGTTGGCGTGGCTGCCGGACGGCAGGATGCCAGTACCATGCTAATCACCACGAAAACAGCGATGAGAGTCCAAACCTTGCTTTTCACAATTGCCCTCCTTCTTGCTTGATCAATAGTTCACTGGCTGAAAACCAAGGGAACCCACCCCCGTGTCAACAGCCCAGCGGTTTACCTGGATTGGCTAAGGCAGAATCACCTCCTTTGAGTTATTTGGCTGCCTTGTCAAAGGCACAGGTAAAATGAAACTCCTCACAAAGCGGAAGAAGTACCGTATATCTTTTTATTTTTCACCACATCCCGCGCTTTTTGGTTCAATCCATAACGAGAACCAAAAAGCGCTGAACTCCTTCCAGGAGAGCTTGGCTCGCCGCAGAGCCTGTACAGGCACCTACACGCATGTCACCAACGACATACGAGCCTCATCTACTCTTCACGAAGAGAGCTCCTGAATCAAGAGGGGACCCTCCCCTTTACTGCAGTGAAAGCAGGTATTGGGTGCTCTCTCGAAAGAGACAGCGCTGTTTCGAGATAAAATTATACAACAAATACGCCGCTTGTCAAACTTGCACACCCCTATTATGTTTTTGACAATTTCTCTCTCCAATGCTATATTCTGATGTTACCATATACCTGAGGAGGCAATCCACTGCATGAAAAACATTTGTGTCATCGGCGTAGGCTATGTTGGCTTGGTTACTGGAGCATGTCTGGCCGATTTGGGCAACAAGGTCATCTGCGTCAACCGCGATAAGGAGAAGGCAGAGCGACTAAAGAAGGGCATATTGCCCATTTTCGAGCCCGGCCTGGAGGAAATGGTCCGCCGTAACCATGAGGCACAGCGCCTCGATTTCACCATTTCCTACGATGAAGGGTTGCGTGATGCCGAGTTTATTTTCATCGCCGTGGGCACGCCCTCTGGAAGCGAGGGGGAAGCCGACCTTTCCCATGTAACCCAGTGCGCAGAGGATATTGCCAAAAGGCTGGTCAAGCCCGTGATCATCGTGAACAAGAGCACCGTGCCCATTGGGACAGGAGACTGGGTAGCCGACATTATCAATGAATACAAGGTGAACGATGTGGAATTCTTTGTCGTTTCCAACCCAGAATTCCTGCGCGAGGGCTCGGCTGTTTATGATTTCATGAACCCCGACCGAATCGTGCTTGGCTCAACCAATCGGCAAGCAGCGGAGAAAGTGGCCGAGCTCTATGCCCCATTACAATCTCCCACCATTATCACCGACTTGCGCACCGCGGAGATGATCAAGTACGCTTCGAACTGCTTCCTAGCAACCAAGATCTCGTTTATCAATGAAATGGCGAACATCTGTGAGGCGCTTGGGGCAGATGTAAAGGAAGTGGCTCTAGGCATGGGCAGCGACAAGCGCATTGGCCATGCCTTTCTCGGCGCAGGCGTAGGCTGGGGCGGCTCTTGCTTCCCCAAGGATGTCAAAGCTCTGGCCCATATCGCAGCAACACACGGCTGTCACCCGCAGATGCTGCGTGCAGTCATGGAGATCAACTACGATCAGCGCAAGCGCGTCATCCAGAAAGTGCGCGAGATCCTGGGCAATTTCCGCGGTAAGACCATCGGTATTCTGGGGCTCTCCTTCAAGCCAAATACGGACGACATGCGCGATGCCCCTTCTATCGAGATCATCCACATGTTGCAGCATGAGGGGGCGCAGGTAAAAGCCTATGACCCAGTGGCGATGAACAACGCGCGCAAGATCCTCAACAATGTGACGTATTGTGATAATCCTTATGCAGTGGCTGAGGGTGCAGATGCTTTGATCCTGGTCACAGAATGGAATGAGTTCAAGCAACTGGACATGGCGCGCATTGCCCAGTCCATGCGTCAACGCGTGCTTTTTGACGGGCGCAATATCTACGAACCTGAAAAGATGAGGCAATTGGGATTTATCTATCGCGGCGTTGGCCGGGGCTACGACGCGAATGGACAACCCTTGTGAGAACTCCTGATGCTCAGCGTGGGTGTGGACATTGTGGAAATCGAGCGGATCCAGCGGGCGATCACGCGCTGGCAGGGACGTTTCTTAACCAGAATATACACCCCTGCTGAGCTTGCTTTGTGCCGAGGACGGGTGCCGGAACTAGCAGTACGCTTTGCTGCTAAGGAAGCGATTTCCAAGGCCTTGGGGACTGGGTTGTCTGGAGTGTTATGGTGCGAGATGGAAGTGTTGGCCGATGCACGAGGCAAGCCATTGGTCCGCTTGCATGGCCGTGCGGCAGCTCGGGCTGACGAGCTAGGTCTGAGGGAGTTTGCGATCAGTCTATCGCATTCGTGCGATTATGCTATAGCTTTTGTAGTGGCGGACGAGAATGGGCAAAGTAGAGCGAGCGTTTGAGGCCAAGTTACAGGGACGCCCGAAGGATACTGTACGCCTCATTGTGCATGTTACGGGTGATATAGCACAGGCGAGAACACGGCTGTCTGAATTGAACGTCCCTGTGCTGCGTTCTTTCCGCCTCATCAACGCTGTAGCTATTTCCTGTACCGCAGAGATGGCTTTGGCTCTTATGCAAGAGCCTTGGGTAGAGAAAATCGAGGAAGATCGCCAGGTGTTTGCTCAGGCGCATGACATTGCAACGGAAAAAGGAAAGCAAGGGAGGCAGACATGAGTGAAAACAAAATAACCCCTGCTCTAGCAGACGCGCTGGCTGCTCCGGGAGCGCCGCAAGAGCATCGCATCATTGTGAAATATCGAGAGCATATCGCTCTGACCGCGCGGCCCTTGATGGGCATCTCGCGTGCACGACATTTCTTTCTCATCCCTGCAGCGGCGATGCGTGCTTCTGCTGAGCAGATTCAAGCCCTTGCTACTGATCCTGCAGTGGAATACATCTGGCCGGACTTGCCTGTGCGTACCTGCTTGGACACTTCGGCTCCTTTCATCCGTGCTCCGCAGGTCTGGGCAGCTGGCTTTACCGGGCGCGATGTGCCGATTGCGATTGTTGATACGGGTATTGACCCCGGACATCCCGATTTTGCCGGGCGCATTATCGCTATGGAGGATTTTACCGGCGAAGGACCGCGTGATAACAATGGGCATGGCACTCACGTGGCTGGCATTGCAGCGGGTGCGGGCAATACGTATAAAGGGATTGCGCCCGAAGCACGCATCTATGCTGCTAAGGTGTTGCACGGCGACGGCTCAGGTTACATGAGCGAGGTGATATCTGGCCTGGATTGGGCAGTACAGCAGAACGTAAGGGTTATCAATTTATCCCTGGGTGGCGTGGGGCCTTGCGATGGGACAGATGCCCTTTCCACTGCCTGTGACGCAGCAGTAGAACAAGGTGTAATGGTTTGTGTGGCCGCGGGCAACTATGGCCCAGGTGCATCCACCGTCGGACCTCCTGGCTGCGCCAGGAAGGTGCTGACCATAGGCGCCTGCTCCAACCAAGGTACGATTGCTAACTTTTCCGCGCGTGGGCCCACGAGCGATGGCCGAGTGAAGCCAGATATTCTACTGCCCGGTGTGGGCATTGTTTCTTGCCGTGCACAAGGTACCACCATGGGTACACCCGTAGATGCACTGTACACGCGAGCATCTGGTACCAGTATGGCTACGCCTCACGGCACGGGCATCGTAGCTCTGCTGCTGGAAGCTTTTCCGGATTTAACGCCGTCGCAATTGAAAGAACGGCTAATGAACACAGCGAAGGACCTGGGGTTGGATGCCAATGCACAAGGCAAAGGACGTGCGGACGCCTATCAGGCCCATTTGAACACACCGTTTGCACCGCCACCAACACCGCCAACGCCCACACCGGGCTGCCTTATTTCGATTCTGCATCTCTTCATGCCGGGCTGGTAAGCCGCCCATCCTTAAACTATGGGAAGATTATTCTCGACCTTTTCAATTTTGATTATCCTAATTAGAAGGAAAAGTATTACACAATGACCGTGTCTTCAATTGCCTTTGTTTTTCCCATTGCCGGGCTGCTGGGGCTGCTGTTTACCCTGTATCTTGCCCGAGTCACGATGAACAAAGAGGCAGGTCCACCTGAGATCGTCAATTTCTCCGCCTTCATCCAGGAAGGCGCAGCTACGTTTCTCCGACGTGAATACCGCATCATGGCCATCGTAGCAGTTTTCTTCGCTGCCTTTTTGGTGGTGACGTTAGACGCATATATAATGTTCACTTTCATCATCGGCGCGGGCACTTCTGTACTGGCTGGCTATATCGGCATGGCCATCGCCACACGCGCGAATGGTCGTACGACTTTTGCCGCCCGCAATGGCCCTACCCATGCCTTTGTTGTGGCCTTCTCTGGTGGGTCGGTTTTGGGCATGGCCGCCGTGAGCATCGGCATCCTTGGTATATCCTCGGTGTATCTGCTGTTCCACTTTTTGAGGCTAGTGCCCAATCCACTGACCGTGATGACAGGTTATTCCATTGGCGCAAGTTTTGCCGCCATCTTCGCACGTATTGGCGGGGGCATCTTCACCAAAGCGGCAGACATAGGAGCTGACATGGTGGGGAAAGTAGAGGTAGGCATACCGGAGGATGATCCACGCAACCCAGCGGTCATCGCAGATAACGTGGGCGACAATGTGGGCGATGTGGCAGGCATGGGTGCAGACACCTACCAGGCTTATGTGGATACTTCCATTGCCGCCCTTATTCTGGGTGCCTCGGCTACCACTATCCTGGGCACGCCTTTAGGGGAAAAAGGCATACTCTTGCCTTTGTGGATTCTTTTTGTAGGAATGATTGGTTCTGTACTGGGAATTATTGCGGTGAAGACGCTGGCACGAACTGGAAAGGTAGGGCCAGAAATGCTCTTGCGCATCGGCATGGTCAGCAGCGGAGCGACAACGTTGCTGGGGATTTTATTGCTGTCTATCTTTTATCTAGGAGACATGCGCGCTTTTTACGCTGCTTCTGCAGGACTGGTTGCCGGTGTGCTCATCGGGCTGATTACAGATTACTTCACTTCTGGAAGCCCAGTCGATACCATTGCTCGCTCAGGTGAATCCGGCGCGGCCACTATCCTCATCACTGGATTAGCCGTGGGCATGCAGAGCGCTACCTTGCCTATGGTTATACTGGGATTGTCCATGGTCATTGCCTTCAGAGCGTGGGGTATCTATGGCATTTCGCTGTCGGGCGTGGGCTTGCTCTCGATTCTTGGTATCACGTTGTCCATGGATGCCTACGGACCTATCGCCGATAACGCAGGTGGTATCGCTGAAATGACACGGCAGCATCCGCATATTAGGCGCATCACCGATCGTCTGGATGCAGCGGGCAACACCACGGCAGCCATTGCCAAGGCTTTTGCGGTCAGTGCTACTGCTGCCGCTGCGCTTTCCTTGCTGACTGCTTACTCTGCTGCGACAAAGGTGCAAAGCCTTGATATTCGCGATGCCAAGGTGATGGCTGGCATCCTAATTGGAGGAGCATTTCCGGCTTTGGTCTCTTCGATGACGCTCAAAGCGGTAGGACGTACGGCAGGTTTGATTGTTACAGAGGTGCGGCGTCAATTCAAAGAGATTGTCGGGTTGCGGGAAGGCAAAATCCCGCCAGATTATCAACGCTGTATTGACATCGCCACTAAGGGGGCTTTGGAGCAGTTGGTTGCACCTTGTCTGATTGCGGTTGCTGCTCCCTTCGTCATCGTTTTCTCCTTGGGCTGTGAGGCGCTGGCTGGGTTCCTAGCCGGCAATATCGTGAGTGGTATTTTTTTGGCTATCTTCATGGCTAATGTAGGTGGTGCCTGGGACAATGCCAAGAAACGCATCGAGACTGGCGCCTATGGTGGCAAGGGTTCTCTGGCCCATCTCGCCAGCGTGGTAGGAGACACTGTGGGAGACCCATTGAAAGATACGGCCGGACCCACTCTGAACATTCTCGTCGAATTGGTTGCGGCTGTCTCGCTTGCTTTCGTGCCGTTATTCCTGCGACTAGTCCACTAAAGGAATCGCACATGCGTCCATTAATCGGTATCCCATGCCAAGGTAACCTGCGCTCGAATTATCGCCGTTTTTGTGTCGGGCAGAGTTACTGCCGTGCGCTAGAGGCGGTAGGTGGAGCGCCAGTTTTGATTCCGTTGCTCGATGATGAGGAGGCCTTGCTGGATATCTATCAACGCTTGGATGGATTGCTTCTAGCCGGTGGGGGAGACATCGCCCCTCGACATTTTGGCCAAGAGCGTCTAGCTAGGCTGGGGAACATTGATCCACCTCGCGATCGCGTGGAATTGCTCTTGGTGCGCTGGGCAGTAGAGGATGATCTGCCTCTATTGGCCATTTGCCGCGGGATACAGGTGCTCAACGTAGCTTTGGGAGGCACGCTCTATCAGGATATCCCCTCGCAGATTCCTCATGCCTTGCGCCACAACTTTCACCCTGAACACCCGCGAAACCACCTAGGACATGAGATAGTGGTCAAAGAGGGAACTCGGCTGGCAGGCATCCTGGGCGTCAATCAAGTGCATGTCAATAGCTTTCACCACCAATCAGTGCGAGACGTGGCTCCTCGCTTAATAGTAGCCGCTGTTGCGCCAGATGGTGTGATCGAAGCTATGGAAGCCCCGGACAAGCGATTCGTCCTGGGCGTGCAATGGCATCCAGAGGACTTGGTATGGGACGATCCCAAGATGAGACGTCTCTTAGCGGCATTCATTGAAGAGGCAGCCAGAAATCCTCGCTGCAGTTAGCGATGCACCCCAGCAACAGGCTTTGACAGCGCATCGAACCATCGCATTTGGGATATTTGGGATATAATTTGGGATATAACTACATCGTTTATTTGAGGATGTAATAGGCGCCCTTCTTGTCGCCAATGCGCAGTAGAATCCCCTTCTGCACCATATCCACCAGGTCTAGGCGCAGCGTTTCAGGTGTTACATCTGGACAGAGGTCGTGGTACTCGCGATTGGTAATGCGGTTGTGATCCTGCAGGAAAAGCAGGGCTTTGATCTGCCGCTCGTTGAGAACTTTTTCCCATTTGCTCACTGGGCGTTCGCGCACGTTGCGCAGGGTTACCTTAAAAGTGAAAGGAGTAGCGTCAAACTGTGGCCGGGGATGTCCAGCCTGCAGCATCTCCTCGATCATGCGGTCAATGCCTAGTCCCAATTCCTCGATGAAACCCCAATAGAAGAGTCCTCTCACAATACGAGGGTTGCGTGAGAAGTGCTCTTCGACAATGTTGTCCAGCGTGATGTGGCCAGGAAGTCCACCAGGGCTGATGATTTCGAGCCGGTCGTCGAACATGCGCACTTCGATCTTGCGACCCGTGAGGCGATAGTCGCGGTGAGCAACCGCATTGACGATGGCCTCGCGAACTGCAGCTGGTGGGTATTCGGGACGCTCCTCGCGCTTCAAGCCGAAGATGACCGACTCATGGCGCATTTCTTCCCAGATAATGTTCCAAAGTTTGTCGATGATCTGGTTCAGCGATCCGGTGATTTCCTCACGTCGGGTATAGCCTGGAAGCCCCTCGCGGTTAGTTGGTGTCGTGCCCGCAAAGCGCACCAGCACGGCACCGCTGTGAGATAACAGGCGCTGCGGATTGCGTCCAAAGAGCAAGATGCCAGCTACAGTGGGCTTGCCCTCCGTGTTCACGGCTCCACTATCGGATAAGAGTTCCTCATCGTTCAATTGCTCGCCGCGCGGTCCACGTATGCGGCGCTTGGCCGCATACTCAGCAATAATGTCTTCATCGAAGTCGGTCAGGGTCGCGCCGGGGACCGCTTCCAATTCGTACTCGCCCGCTCCCTTAGCAGAAGCAAGGTACCTGATCTCCTCGCCACTCAGGGGACGATTCTTCGCACCTGAGCGCAACAACACCCGGCCATCGAAAAGGCTGTGCAATTCTGGGCTACGCGGCACAGAAATCGCAATCGCTGTTCCGCCCATAGCCTCTAGTGGCTGCCACTCTGTTTTGACTGGCGGGCGGCACATCCCTTGCGCACGCAGGAGCAATGCCTCCAGGTGCTCGGGCTCCACCTCCTCCAGCAACATCCCGGTGCTGCTGAGCCCAACCAGAATTGTGCCCCCATCAGCATTGGCAAATGCAACCAGCGTTTCTGCCAACGCTTCTACTTCTGGCTGTGGCATGAGCTCCAGCAATTGTCCGCGACCTTTTCTCAGCAATTCTCTGAAGTCCATAAAATGCTACCCCTTGCTCACTCTTTCCTGGATGTGGGTGCGCGGGGAGCAGAAGCTGCGCCTTTTTCCGCCCCTCTCTTCGCCTGTGTAGCGGTTCCCTTGGTCTTCGTTGCAAGCTGTTTCACAGAAGATTTGCGAGCATGACGGGGCTTCTTGCTTTGTGGCGATACCAGGCTCGCAACAGCGGACTTCTTGGGCTTGGCGGCAATATGCATCATGCCCGCTATCTTGTCCGTACCTTTGAGAGGCGCGATGACACTGCCCCGCGTGGAACGGCTCTGCGTGGGAATCTCGCTAGCTTTGATGCGGAAGGCCGCTCCGCTAGCAGATGAGATGCCTATTTCATCATCGGGATACACCACACAAGCAGCCACCAAATGCCCGGTTTGGGCAAGAGCCTTAGGCGAGAATGCTTCGATGCCTTTCCCATATCGACTTTGGGTCGGATATGCCGTCAGAGGTGTCTGCTTTGCATAGCCTTTTTCACTCACGACAAGCAAAGTTCCTCCTTCCTGCACTGCATCCATCCCGATGATGTGGTCGCCTGAATCCAGTTTGATGGCATTCACACCAGCCGCACTGCGTCCCATGGCCCGTACTTCATCCTCTTTGAAGCGTATCGCTCGCCCTTTTGCTGTAACGAGGATCAATTCCTGGCTACCATTCGTTGTTACCGCGCAACGCAACTCATCGCCATTGTCCAACGTGATGGCACTCAGACCACTTGAGCGTATTGCGGAGAACTCTGCCACGGGAGTGCGTTTGATACGCCCGTGGGCTGTACACATGGTGAGGAAAGAGACCTCCTTAAAGTCCGGCACTTCTACAATGGAGGTCACAATTTCATCCGATTCTATGGTCAGCAAGTTGGAGAGAGGGATGCCGTTTGTCGAATCGGGAATTTGATGTGCTTTGATGGTAAAGCAGCGTCCTTTGTTCGTGCAGAAGAGCACATTATGCAGCGTATTCGTGGCTACTGCGCGGAGGGCAGCATCCCGACCTGTTGGGGGAAAGAGATCGCTGCGTCGCAAGACTCTTTTCACGTAACCTCTTTGTGTAACGGCGACGAACACATCCTCTTCGGGTATCAAGTCTTCTACCTTGATCTCCTCCGCTTCCTTTTCCGAAATACGCGTAAGTCTCCCATCCCCATAACGCTCTTTCAACTCTTGTAGTTCCGTCTTGATGAGCTGCAGGATTTTGCGTGGATTGGCTAGTAGACTTTGCAGGTACTGGATTTGCTTTAGTGTATCTGCATACTCTTCCTCGATCTTGCGTCGTTCCAGCGCTGCCAGACGACGCAATTGCAGATCGAGGATGGCGCGTGCCTGCGTTTCCGTTAGCTTGAACTTGCGCTGCAAGTTAGTCAGCGCCGTCTCGGCACTTTGGGATTGGCGGATGGTGGCAATCACCGCGTCTAGGTGGTCCAACGCAATTTTCAGGCCCTCTAGAATATGCGCACGCAATTTGGCTCGCTCGAGCTCGAAGCGGCTACGACGGGTGATAACTTCTTGGCGATGTTCAATAAAGAGTTGCAGGCTTCTCTTCAACGACAAAACACGAGGTTCGCCATAGACAAGTGCCAACATGTTGACATTGAATGTGCTCTGCATTGGCGTGTACTTGTACAACTGCATCAAAGTGGGCTGCGGTTCCATCCCGCGCTTCAACTCGATGACAATACGCATGCCCTGGCGGTCTGATTCGTCGCGCAGATCGGATATTGTTTCGATCCTTTTGTCGCGCACTAACTCGGCGATCCTTTCAATCAAGCCGGCCTTGCTCACCTGATAGGGAAGCTCGGTGACGATGATCAACGATTTGCCTCCCCCAGCCTCTTCAAAGTGTGCACGTGCGCGCATCACGATCTTGCCAGCGCCGGTGGCGTATGCGCTGCGTATCCCTTCCAGTCCCAGGATGGTGCCTCCCGTTGGAAAATCAGGCCCCTTGATGAATTCCATCAGTTCTTCAACAGAAATGGAATCGATGCGTCGGTAATTGTCGATGAGGAAAATCGTGGCATCGCACACTTCGTTCAAATTGTGAGGCGGCACATTAGTAGCCATGCCTACTGCGATACCCGAGGCACCGTTCAATAGAAAATTCGGCAGACGCGTAGGTAGAACCACTGGTTCGCGCAGCGTGCCATCGAAATTGTCCATGAAATCCACGGTGTCTTTGTCAATATCGGCTAGCATTTCCTCCGCAATAGCAGCCAGGCGTGCCTCCGTGTAGCGCATCGCGGCGGGGTTGTCGCCATCTATAGAGCCAAAGTTGCCTTGTCCATCCACGAGCATATAGCGCATCGTGAAATCTTGGGCCATGCGGGTCATGGCATCGTAGACGGCCACATCGCCATGGGGATGATACTTGCCCAGCACCTCGCCAACGATGCGTGCGCTCTTCTTATAGGGCTTGTCGTGTCGCAGACCCATGTCGTTCATGGCATAGAGGATGCGGCGTTGCACTGGCTTTAGCCCATCCCGGACATCAGGCAGGGCACGCGAAGTGATCACGCTCATGGCATAATCCAGATACGCCGTCTTCATTTCTCGCTCAATATCAACTTGTCTAACTATGCCAATCTCCATGCCCTGAAAGCCCTTTCTTGATAAATTGCAAGTGTATTATACCTCAAAGAGATTGGATGCCCAAGAGAACTCTGCTTTCTGCTCTTGCATTGTAAGACGATGGCTGAAAGCGCGGGACAGTTGCTATTGACCGTTAGGGAATACAATGCTATACTTGTTGCAAGGTTGGTGGAGGCAACATCCTCTGCTATATAGCAGTCTCTACCATACATGAGCGCTGCAAACAGAGCAGATATGGCGAGGCCTTGACCGACAACAGATGGAGGATACGACATGAAGCGTATCGCGGTGTTGACTAGCGGAGGAGATGCACCAGGCATGAACGCTGCTGTTCGCGCCGTGGTGCGTACTGGTCTGGATAAAGGTTGGGAAGTCTTTGGCGTGCGGCAAGGTTATGCAGGTCTCATCGCGGGGAATTTTGTGCCGTTGAAAGCCCGCGATGTCAGCGGCATCATCCAAATGGGTGGAACTGTGCTGGGCAGTGCCCGCTGCCCTGAGTTCAAGACCGAAGAAGGACGCCTCAGAGCATTGAGGGCATTGAATCAGCAAGATATTGAGGCTCTGGTAGTGATCGGTGGAAATGGATCGCAGTGTGGTGCTCATGAGCTGTTCCAGATGGGCTTCCCTGTGGTAGGAGTGGCTTCCACCATTGACAATGACCTTTACGGGTCGGAAATCACCATCGGTGTAGACACTGCTCTGAACATCGCCTTAGAGGCTATAGACCGGCTGAAAGTCACGGCTTCATCGCATCAGCGGGCTTTCCTGGTTGAAGTAATGGGGCGCAATTGCGGCTACCTAGCCCTGATGTCCGGTATTGCGGGTGGTGCAGAGGCGGTGGTCATCCCTGAAGTAGAAACCGACCCAGAAGCTCTGGCTACAGAGCTGCGCGATAGTTATCGGCGCGGCAAGTCGCACGCGCTCATCGTGGTTGCAGAAGGAGCCAAATACAATGCTGAAGGATTGCTACAATACTTCCAGAAACACCGTGAGCGATTGGGCTTTGAATTGCGGGCAACCACCTTGGGACACGTCCAGCGAGGAGGTGCGCCTACCGCTTCGGACCGGTTGCTGGCTACTCGCATGGGGGCGGCGGCAACAGAGCACATCGCTCGTGGCGAATATGGTCTGCTGATGGGTCTGAATAAAGGTGAAATCACAGGCACTCCGCTAGAGGAAGTGGTGAGTAAGAAGAAAGAGCTGGATGTGCGTTTGCTGGAGTTAGCCCAAGTGCTAGCAAAGTAGTGCTACCAGCGGGAACTTCCTAAAAAACATGGCTGAAAGCCCCCACACTTATTATTGTGTCTTACATGAGGAAGGGAGAATCGCGCGATGAAAAAGATCGGATCAAGACAGATACTTAACCTATTGGCTCTCCTTGCTATGGTAATTATCAATGGTTTGGCCAATGCCTTGCCCCTCAACGGCCAGACCACGGGAGAGATATCGGATCGCTTCCGGGTTTATTTTGTCCCAGCGGGCTACGTCTTCTCCATCTGGGGGTTGATTTACCTTGGACTATTGGGGTTTGTCGTTTATCAATTATTGCCCGCACAAAGGGATAACCGACGGTTAGCACGTGTTGGCTACTGGTTTGTCCTGAGTTGCTTGGCAAATGCTGTGTGGATCCTTCTCTGGCATTATGAATTCTTTCCACTGACCGTAGCCGTGATGCTTATCCTCCTCATCTCGCTGATAGCGATTTACCTCCGCTTGGACATTGGCCACGAGCGGATTGCAACGGCCGAGAAATGGCTGGTAGACATTCCATTCAGCATCTACCTGGGCTGGATCACGGTAGCGACCGTGGCGAATGTTACGGCGCTCTTGTCCTACTGGAATTGGAGCGGCTGGGGCATCAGTGCCCCTGCATGGGCAGCGATTATGCTGGTTATCGCTGCCGGAATAGCCTTGGCTGTCCATCTCACCCGCAGAGACCTGGCTTATGTGCTGGTCATTGTATGGGCTTTCGCGGGCATTGCGGTGAAACACATGGCAACACCTTTGGTGGCCTGGACGGCGGGCTTGCTGGCAGTGGTTATAGCAGCAGTAGGAGCTATCCGCGCGTTACAGAGAAAGCCATTACTGTGCAAAGGATAAAGCAGGTAGACTTGGGGAAAGTAAAGATAGGCTTTTGAAGGCTATTGCTAAGCAATACGATTATGATTCCCGTAAGTGACTCTACCCAAAGGCCACGTCCAGGATCATCATAGCGGCAAAACCGGCCATAGCACCCATAGTGGCCCAATCGGTGTTGCCACCACGCTGCGATTCGGGCACTAGCTCCTCAATCACGACAAAGATCATCGCCCCTGCCGCAAAAGCCAAAGCATAGGGCAGAATAGGCTGAGCCAAGAGAACAGCTCCTGCCCCGAACACGCCTGCAATAGGTTCAACGAGCGCAGATAGCTGCCCATAGCAGAAGCTTTTTAGCGATGAAACGCCTTCACGGCGCAGGGGCATGGAAACGGCCATGCCCTCTGGGAAGTTCTGGATGCCGATGCCAATGGCCAGGGCAATTGCTCCTGCCAGATTGGCAGAAGGGAAACCAGCCGCAGCCGCTCCAAAAGCCACTCCCACAGCCAACCCCTCAGGGAAGTTGTGCAATGTAATGGCTAGCACAAGCAGGGTGATCCGTCTAAAGGTAGTATGGATGCCCTCTGCTTCTTCCATAAGAGCACCTGGGTGCAAGTGCGGTAGAACTAGGTCAATACCACGCAGGAACAGTCCGCCAGCGAGAAAGCCTACCGCAGCGGGCAACCAGGCGGGAATGCTCCTGCCCTCTGACATCTCGATGGCAGGAGCAAGCAAAGACCAGTAGCTGGCCGCGATCATCACCCCGGCGGCAAAGCCGAGCAATATGTCCAGTGTCTTTTTGCTGATCTCATTGGAGGTAAAGACTGCAGCAGCTCCCAGGGCGGTCATTCCCCAGGTAAAACACGTGGCCAGCAACGCCTGTAAGACGGGAGACAAACCTTGAAAAGCATTGACTATGCTCATGAGCGTTTTGCTTTCTCCTGCAATTCATAGAGTTTGTTGATCGCCTCCAGGGGAGACATAGAAGAGATATCCAATTCTTTCAGTTCATCCAGCACGGGATGGCTAGCTGGAAAGAGAGACAATTGCTGCACTTGCATCACACGGCGGGGTGCTGTACCAGCAGGAGAGCGTTGCACTTCTTCTTCCAGCCTTTTCAAGATTTCCTCTGCCCGACGGATTACGGGTTTGGGCAGGCCAGCCAATTGGGCAACGTGGATGCCGTAACTGCGGTCAGCGCCACCAGGTACGATCTTGCGTAGAAAGACCACTCGGTCGCCTTCCTCTGCCACTGCTACATTGTAATTGCGCACGCGAGGCAGAAATCGAGCCAATTCTGTCAGTTCATGATAATGCGTGGCGAAAAGGGTCTTGGCTTGTAAGCGGGGATGGTTATGGATGTATTCGACGACCGCCCAGGCAATGGAAATGCCATCATAGGTACTTGTGCCACGCCCGATTTCATCCAGGATAAGCAAACTGCGATTGGTAGCATGGTTGAGGATGTTGGCGGTTTCCACCATTTCTACCATGAAAGTGCTCTGTCCAGCGCTGATTTCATCTTGGGCGCCCACGCGGGTAAAAATGCGATCCACAATGCCGATTTCCGCCGCATCCGCGGGCACGAATGAACCAATCTGCGCCATTAGGACAATGAGGGCAACCTGACGCAAGTAGGTGCTCTTACCTGACATGTTGGGGCCAGTGATCACCAAAATTGCTTCCTGTGGTGAAAGGTACGTGTCATTCGGCACAAAAGGTTCTTCGTGCAGAGTTAATTCGACCACGGGGTGGCGGCCACCAGTAATACGGATGGTATCGCCTTCATTCAAAGTTGGTCGCACATAGCGATTGCGTTGCGCCACTTCAGCCAGTGCTGCGTACACATCCAATTCAGCCAGAACACGGGCTGTAGCGAGCATATGCGGAGCCGCAGCCCCTATCTGCTCACAGACTTGCAGGTAGATCTGTCGTTCCAGCTCTGCGCGACGCTCTTCGGCATTGAGGATAACCGATTCGTGCTCTTTCAGCTCAGGTGTGATAAAACGTTCTGCATTCACCAGCGTCTGCTTACGGATATAATCCTTGGGCACCGCATCCAAATTGGCTTTGGTGACCTCGATATAGTAGCCAAAGACTTTGTTATACCCTACTTTCAAGGACTTGATGCCTGTGCGCTGACGCTCTTGGTGCTCCAGATTAGCAACCCAAGTTTTGGCATTGTGCGCTGCATTTAGCACCGTATCCAGTTCGTTGGAAAAGCCCCGAGCGATGACTCCTCCTGCAGCCAGTGTTGCTGGGGGATCGGGCACGATAGCCCGTGAGATAAGCGTGACCACTTCAGGGCATGGATCAAGCGATCCTGCTAGGGAAGCAATGCAAGTAGATGAGGCCATTGCGTTGAGCAGAGGGATGATCTCCGATACAGCCTGTAGCGAGTCACGCAACCCAATCAGTTCGCGTGGTGTAGCGATACGCTGCACGACGCGGTTGGTGAGCCGCTCTATGTCCGCAACACGCTTGAGCAAAGCGCGCAAGGCCGTGCGCCGAGGAATATCGTCGTAAAAAGCCTGCACGCCATCCAGTCGGCGCTGTAGCGCAGGCAAATTGAGCAGAGGCTGGCTGAGCCATTGCCGCAAAAGCCTGCCGCCCATTGCCGTCTGAGTATCGTCCAACACGCCCAGCAGCGAACCACGCACAGTGCCACTGCGGATGGTGCTCATCAGTTCCAGATTGCGGCGTGTGGCAGCATCGAGGGTCATGAATGCTTGCGTAGAATACGTGGATAACTGAGTGAGCTGCTGCAGGGTTGTTTTCTGCGTTTCTTGTAGGTATTGCACAATCGCTCCAGCCGCAGATATAGCCAGCGGCAAACCCGCGCAACCGTAGCCATCAAGCGTAGCGACTCCAAAATGCTCCAGCAAAGCATGCTGAGCATTCCCTACATCGAAATGCCAGTCCGCGTATTTTGTGAAGGTATACCTATTATTCCATTCCTCAGGCAGACTGGCTTTTTCGCTGACCAATACTTCGGCTGGCTGCAGTCGTTCTACCTCTTGCCATGCTTGCTGTAATGGCTGTCTGTCATCGAACTGAGTGGCCTTGAACTCGCCTGTGGTGATGTCAGTATACGCCAGCCCCACCCGCTCAGATTGGAGAGCAATTGCTGCCAGGTAGTTGTTACGTTTTTCTTCTAGCAAGGCAGGCTCAACTACTGTGCCCGGCGTGACCACACGCACCACCTCACGCCCCATCAGTCCCCTGGATTCTGCCTGTTCCACTTGCTCGACAATGGCTACTTTGTGTCCAGCGGAGATCAGCTTCGCCAAGTAGCTTTCGACCGCATGGTAGGGAACTCCCGCGAGAGGTACACGCTCCCCCTTGCCAACAGGCCGAGAGGTGAGCACGATGTCGCATGCTTCGGAGACTAGCTTGGCGTCGTCGTCGAAGGTCTCGTAAAAGTCACCGAGGCGGAAGAGGACAATAGCATCTGGGAAACGCTTCTTAATGCGCAGGTATTGCCGGCGCACTGGTGTAGTCATATAACTTGCTCCAGTCACTCTCGGGCTGATAGTCAAGCCAAGTATAGTGGACAAGTGGAGTGCTGTCAAAGTAACGCTAACATGTTTCAGGGAATTCGTTGCTTCTCCTAGGCTAAGTATTATTCCCTGGCCAGAGCCCGCAGCAACTACTGGGGAGACAATGCAAATTGCCGGGAGCTGTTCAGTTTCGGGGCGAACATAGCCGACGATATGCCGGACAGCCAGCAACGAATATGGACACGAATAAACGAATGTGCAGCAACGTGCATCCGTTTATTCGTTGACGGCCAAGACTTAACAACTTGCCCCCAAGTTGAACTACATCCAAATCGTCCTGAGATTTGACAAACAGGCGGAATAAGAGTAAAATATCAATTAATCAGGCAGCTCGCTTGTTCGATGGGGAGCAGCGACAAGGCATCATAGATTCCCCTCATCCAGTGCCGCTGATTCCCACTTCGGAAAGGAGGTGGTGAGTCGGTCAATAAGCCATGCCGAGTTATGCTTTGCCTTGATGAGAGGTAGAAGATCTTGGTATGCTACTATAGGAGGGGAGAAAAATGAACACAATTCTTGTTTTGATTATTGCTGCCATTGCTTTGTACCTGGGTTATGGAGTGTATGCGCGCAGTATAAACCGCAATGTCATCCAACCAGACCCTAAGAAGGCCTGCCCAGCTAAGATGTACATGGATGGCGTCGATTTCATCCCGGCTAGCCGCAACGTTCTCTTCGGTTATCAGTTCAAGTCCATCGCTGCTCTCGGTCCTATCATCGGCCCGATTACAGCCGTACAGTGGGGCTGGCTGCCGGCTTTGCTCTGGATCATCCTTGGCACCTTTTTCATCGGTTGGGTGCAGGACTATGGCAGCATGATGATGGGCGTGCGTCGTGATGGAGACACCTTGGGAGCCTTGAGTTACAAGCTGATCTCGCCGCGCGCGCGCAACATCCTCATGCTCTTCCTCTATTTTTACCTGCTACTAATCATGGGCTCTTTCGGCAACACGGTGGGAAAAGGTTTAATGGTCAACCCGCGAGTGCCGTTTGGGATGATTGCCGTGACACTGATGGGCATTTTGGCTGGGCAAATGCTCTACAAATGGAAGAGAGACATTATTCTGACCACTGTTGTTACTGTCCTGCTTTCCTTTGTAGGAATCTGGATCAGCACTTTGCCAGCAGTGTCCAACTTCTTCTCTGGGCTGTACGGTCTTCCCAATTCCCCTGTGCTTTTCCTGACCGTAACAAAGGCACAGTTTATCGGCAGCCTGCTTGTCCTACTCTTTTGCTATCTCGGCTCTGTGATGCCAATCTGGTCCTGGGCGCAGCCAGTGAACTATGTTTCGTTCTGGATCATCGCACTGGGGATGTTGGGGGGTGTGCTGGGCATGCTCATCTGGCGCCCTGGCATGGGTGACTTCCCAGCCTTTACATCCTGGACCATCGGTATAGGACCATTGTGGCCGATGCTGTTCGTCACCATTGCCTGCGGCGCGATCTCTGGTTGGCACAGCCTGGTCTCCACTTCTGGTACAGCGCGCCAGTTGGAGTGCGAGACGGATGCCCTGCCCGTTGGAGGCGGCGCCATGTTCCTAGAGATGGTCTTGGCGGTCATTTCCTTCTTGACGGCGACTGTCGCTTTTGGCGGTCTGGCTGGCTATAAGGAAACGCTAGGGAAAGCCGCTGCGCTAGGGGTCTTTGCCGAAGGGTTGGCTCGTTTCTTGGATCGTCTTGGTGTGCCTCACGATTTTGGCGTCGCCTATGGCTCGGTTTTCCTGACCATCATGGGATTGACCATCATGCAATTGGCGGTGCGTTTCATGCGCGTAGCCAGTGCTGAATTGGCCGGTGACAAAGTACCCGTCCTTAAGAATGTCCATGTGGGTACCATTTTAGCCTTGATCCTGACGGCCATCTTTGTCTGGGTCGTGCCCTGGTTGACCATTTGGGTTGCCTTTGGCGCCGCTAATCAACTGATGGCTGGCCTGGCCTTGCTACTTATCGCACTATGGCTGAAGGATGAGGGGAAGAGAAATACATGGGCGCTTTATCCCTCCCTCTTCATGCTCATTACAACCATAGCGGCCTTGATCTTACTCGCCTATAACCAGTTCAAGGGTGTAGCAACGGCCAAGACCTCGCAGGCCGCTATTGCTGCGGTTTTGGTGGGGATCATTGCCGTGGTGCTAGTCGTTGCAGCAGCCTTCCTCATTGTGGATGGCTGGAAGGCCCTCCAGAAGCGGCGTCCCGAAGCCGTTGAGAAGGCACCATAGCCAAATCTCGTCTTGTACGGCAGGGGGTCTGCCGAAGCCTTCTGCCGTACAAGACTCGACAAGCACAGAACAGAAACCAGGTTTCTGACAGAAACCTGGTTTCTAAGTGATAGGATAAGGTTCATGCATCGGTGCTGAGTAGAATACGGAAGAGATTCCGCTGGGCCAGGCGTTTGATCGGCGAGATCTTTTATGGCATGACCGTTTTTGATTGGGTACGTGGCCTGCGTCGCCAGCGGGGAGAAATCGAGCAACTT
The DNA here is from genome assembly GCA_014360905.1 of Chloroflexota bacterium. NCBI lineage: Bacteria > Bacillati > Chloroflexota > Chloroflexota bacterium. The sequence goes on along the minus strand of JACIWW010000008.1, from coordinate 11,021 downwards.
TTCATGTTGATTGCCTTCGGTGACTTGGTTGGAATTCCTGTCCTGCCTCCTTACTACACATTGCGTTTGCTACCATACGTAGTACCGCAGATCAACCGCTGGAAACGCTCGCTACTCCGTGAGCGGGATTGGACAGACCTGGCAGAGCTGATTGAGGGGGTAGATTGACTCGCTTTCCGAGAAGCCGAAGAGCTGAGTTCTTGAAATGAATCCGGTCTGTGAGCCGAATGGATCATGTTCGAGTAGCAGGTAAATCTTAGAAAGGAGCAAAAATGACTGAGGAAGAAAAACAGGAAAGTGCATTTTCGCGTTTTGGTCGTTCATTCAAGGAACTGCTCTATGGCATGGCGGGACATGACATGACCCGTTATGCGCTCAAGACGCGCGGTAGTATGGAACACCTGTTCATCCTCATCACCATGGGGGATTTACTGGGCGTGCCTATCCTGCCGCCTTATTATTCATTGCGACTCTTGCCATACGTTGTGCCACAAATCAGTACCTGGAAGCGACGTATGTTGCGTGAGCGCGACCTGACCGATGCTTTGGCTTAGAAAGGGGTGTACACTTGACACTGCTCGCGCAAAACTTTCGTGCTAATCCCAACCGCCGCTACATCGAATTTGGTGGCAAAGGCGGACTGGGCAAGACGACTTTTTCTGCCGCTACTGCTTACTGGCTGGCCCAGCAGGGGTATAAAGTGCTGGTCTTCTCCGTAGATCCCCAGGCCTCGCTCTCAGACATCTTTGAACGGGATATCTTTGGCAAAGGGCCAGTCGAGATTATCCCCAATCTCTTCGCCCAAGAGATTGACGCTGACCAACGAATCAAAGCATATCAAGATGAAATCCGCTACAAAATTCTCGATATGTACGGCATGGATACCGTGCCCGAGGAGATTGAACACTATATTCAGGCTGCCGCAGCCGAGCCCGCCATGGAGGAAAGCGCCATCTTCGATGCAGTTGTGGACATCGTCGTCGGTGGGGATTATGATTATTACATCTACGACTTGGTGCCCTTAGGTCATGCACTGTACTATCTGAGCATGGCTAGTATCTACAACGAATGGATTGAGAAAATTACCAAACTACGTGAGGAGATGCAGGAGTATGCCCAGGTGGCGGCAATTCTGGAGCGCAAGAAGCAGACCGAAGAGGATCAGATCTTGGCCGAGTTACAGTATATCCGACAGCGCATCAGCACATCGTCAGGTATCCTCACCGATCGGGAAAGAACGGCGTTCTTCTTCGTGGTGACGCCAGAAGATATGATCATTCGCGACACGGTGAAAGCAGCCGCGCTGTTCGCCAAATATCAGGTGCCTATCTGTGGCTACATTGTCAACCGCGTGATCCCACCAGAGTTGGCGCAACAGAACATCCCGGAGTATTTGCGCAATCGCATTGCCATGCAAGAGCGGTACCTAAAGCAGATAGATGCAACCTTTGGCAAGGATGTATTGGCATGCGTGCCCGAGTTCGAGCGCGACATCACGGGTATAGAAATGATTGCCAAGGTAGCGCAGGCCCTATATGGAGGTGAGGCATGATTACGACAAACACCTGCCAATTTTTGGCTGAACATCCCCAAATGAAATACCTCTTCTTTGGGGGAAAAGGCGGCGTGGGCAAGACGGTGATGGCTGGGGCAGCAGCATTGTGGATGGCGCGGCAGGGGAAACGGACTTTGTTGGCTTCGACGAACCCCGTGCATTCCCTCAGCAGTTTGCTTGATCAGGATGTCTTTGGAAAGCCTACCGCGGTCGCTGGGGTGCCTAACCTCTGGGCGTATGAAATTGACACCAAAGATACCATTGCGAAGTCAAAAGTGGAACTCACGCAGAAGATCGAATGGTTTCTGCGCTATGCGGACATCAAAACTAGAGCGGATGAGTTTGTTGAATCAGCGACGATGAACCCGGCTTTCGAAGAGTCAGCGATGTTTGAGAACATGATTGATCTCATGTTCGAGGACAAGTACGAAGCCTATGTCTTTGACACCGCTCCAACGGCCAATGCCAGGCGCCTCTTAGGCATGTCGAGCGTCTATTCGATGTGGGTGAACAAGATGCTGCAGAGCCGCGAGGAGGCCAAATCGTTGAAGGAGCTTCTCTCCTATAGCAAGAAGAAAGAGGAGAAGGACCCATTAATGGAGTACCTGGTTGGCCTCCGTGAACGCATGGAGCGGGCAAAAATGCTGCTCACCAATGACCAAAAGACGGCTTTCTTCTTCATCACCTTGCCGGAGGCATTGCCCATTGCCGTTATCAAGCGTTTCATCAACTGGTTCAAAGATTTTGGCATTCCCGTGGGTGGCGTAATTGTCAACATGCTGATTGATAAAGAGTCTGTGGGGCCTGATGCGCCAGAATTCGTGCGCAACCGTGTCCTAATGCAAGAGCGCTACATGGAGGAGATCTGGCGCAGTTTTCCCAATGTTTGTGCGCTGGTGCCCCTCTTCGAGACAGAAGTGCGGGGCGTGCCTATGCTGGAACGCGTAGCGGAGCGAGTTTTCGCTAGCTAGACCCTTTCTTGCTCTTTCGGCAATACCCCACTTTTTGCTGAAAACACGGCTCTGGCTTACATGCTCAATGGAGTGTGGATTCCGGTGAACCCGTACATGCTGCTTGTATTGGTGGCTCTGTTGTTCATTTTGGGCTTTGGCGGTCTCTCGTGGATGCGCGGAGAGGGGTTGCCTGGCCACTTTGCCTGGGAAGTGCTTGGACTTACTGGGGTTGTGCTCCTGATAACCTGGGCAGCGAGAGTAGCTATTCATCCTGTGCTGTTCCTGGTCTTGGTGTACCTGTTCACGATGCGCGCACGGCTGTTGATAGACGTAGGTAACGCCTTTTTGGCGCGGGGAGCATACGGTCAGGCTCTGTCCCTTTTCCATCTGGCATTGCGCCTGGACCGCGATGCATTTAGCCAGGCCATTGGGCAGATCAATATCGGAGTCGTTTTGATCCGGCAGAAGCGTTTTGAGGAAGCCATTGCACTGCTCAGTGATGTATTGGCCCACATGCCCCATGGCCGCGGTGGCCCTAAATATGAAGCAGCTTGTCGCTATAACCTAGGTCTGGCCTATCTTCGCACTGGTCAGGAAGCCAAGGCCGTGGAGCAGCTCAATGAAGTCATTCAATTATTGCCACACTCTCTCTATGCACGAGGTTCAGAGGCAGTGCTCAAAAGTCGAGGCCAGCGCAAGGGATAGCCATTGCCCTTGTACTTATGGCCGTTCCTTTACCTCTCCCGTACGGGCATCTATAGAGCTCCTTCAAAGCAGGGCAGTGAACTGCCATCACTAGCAATGTTGCCGCTAACCACCGAATGCAAGACGGCGTCACCCTGCCAAGCCATGGCTTCCTTCTCAGCAATAGGGTACCATTCTAGCGCTGATCCCACCTTGGCTAATGGTTTGAGTACTGTTGGTTGGGGAGTAGGAGATGGCCGAGCCGTCGGTGTTGCTGCTGGTTTCTCAGTAGGGGTTGTACTTGGCCCACAACTGCTTGTGAATACGATTCCGATCACCACCACAGCCCAAAGAAGCAGCGTTTCTGGCTTTCTCATTCGAGTAATCTGGTTTTTCATAGTATACTCTTTGGCACGATGAACAAAAGGGAGGAACAACATGGCTAAAGAGAAGCTTGGTTTCATTGGCCTGGGGATCATGGGCGCGCCTATGGCGACAAATTTGCTGCGTGGCGGTCATCCCTTAGTCGTCTACAACCGCACGCCAGCGAAGATGCAGCCCCTGCTGGCGCTTGGTGCGGAGGCGGGGCAATCCTGCCAAGATGTGGCCGAACGCAGCGATGTCGTGATTTCCATGGTCTCTGATTCGCCAGATGTGGAACAGGTTTACCTTGGTAAGGAAGGGATACTGGCGGGCGCCAGGCCCGGCACTCTGCTCATTGATATGTCTACTATTTCGCCGGTGACGGCGATCAAAGTGGCTAGGGCCGCAGGAGAAAAGGGCTGCCCCATGCTGGATGCTCCGGTTTCAGGTGGGGATGTAGGCGCCAGAAATGCCACCCTGGTCATTATGGTTGGTGGTGACTCGGATGTCTTTCAGCGCGCCAGGCCTATTTTCAAGTTGCTGGGCAAACCAATATACTGCGGTCCATCTGGCGCAGGGCAGATCGTGAAAGCCTGCAATCAAATCGCTACGGCACTGCACATGATCGCGATGTCCGAAGCACTTGTGCTAGGCGCCAAAGCCGGTGTTGACCCCGCTATTGTGCTAAAGGTACTTAGCGGAGGATTTGCGCAATCACGGGTGATGGATGTGCGCGGTCCACGAGTCATCAAGGGTGATTTCCAACCCGGATTTCGCAGCCGATTGCACTACAAGGATCTGAATATCGTGCTTGAAACGGCGCGGGCTTATCAATGCAGTTTGCCGGCAACCGCTCTGGCACGCGAATTATTCGGTGCAATGCAGGCAAACGGCTTGGGCGAACTCGACCATTCGGCAATTATTCAAATGATTGAATCGCTCTCGAACGTGAAGGCGAGGAGCACACTGCCAGACGAACGCTAAGCAAATGAGCCCTCTCCAGCTCTTAGGGTCCAAAAAGGCCCCATTCTCCTAGAAAGAACGGGGCTTCTTTTGCCATGTCGCTAGATCAACAGATTTACAGCTTGATCTCTTTGGCGCTCTCCCATAGCCCGTGGATGTTGCAGTAAGACAACGCAATTAGCGTGCCAGGGTTGTTCACCTTCATCGAGAATTGCGCTTCGTGGTTGGTGTACACTGGCCCCTGATTGGCCCCCTTCACTGACTCGCCGTGGGCACTGAATTCAAAATGACCTACATGGTAGATGAATTTGTCCCCTTCTGGTTGAAAGTAGACATCTATCCAGCGGATATGGTGTTCGGTGGTATTGGGATGCGCGATCTCCTTGCCCACGCTGACTTTGACCGTGAACATCTTATCCGCTTCGACCTGATCAGGGCATTCGATCACCGGCACATGTTTTTCTGCTTTCCAATCGGCAGATTGAATTCTTTCACCTAATTTCATTTTCGTCTCCTCCTAGTCAATCGGTTCGAACATATCCTTTTCTGCCCCACAGTCTGGACAGACCCAGTCATCAGGCAGGTCTTCGAATGCTGTCCCGGGTGGGACACCATTATCGGGATCACCTTTTGCAGGATCATAAATATATCCGCATACTTGACATTCCCACTTTTTCATAGATGCCTCCTTATGGCATTGTATTTTTGGCAATTTTGCTCCACTTTATCCAAATTGTCAAACTCTAGGCGCTACCTCAAATCCCAACACACGCTCGAAGCGGCGTAGTACCTTGAGCAGGGGAACGCCCAGCGACAGGGTCAGCAGCGCATTGCCAGCCGCGCGCCATGCATCCCACCACAGCGAGGTGGCCACGTAGAAAACGGCATAGCGCCTGAGTGCTTCATGTAGGCGCAGTCCTGCTTCCCAGGCTTGATTCAGAGCTGTTTGTGCTGGGGAGATGTACGGCCAGAACCAGAGGTTCATGATAGCCCCAAAGATGAAACCCCATAACACTGTCCACACAGCGAGCATGAGCAACTCAGCGAGCCTCCAGCGCCGCAAATCGGGCAGCCAGCCGGATGTAAGCCCCATCCAACCCGCCGTGAACATCTGGTAGGGAAGCCACGGCCCCACGCCCCCGCCGATGAGTGCTGAGACCAGTAACGACAACACGCCTACCAGAAAGCCAAAAGTACTCCCATACACGTAGCCACACAGCACCAACAAGAAGAAAATGGCTGAGAATCCGCCTGGGCCTGGGATGGCTCGCAAGATGGCATTCACCGCACTCAGTACACCAAGCACAGCGATCGTTCTAGCGCTCATCTGGCGGCTGGTCACGTTAGCGACAAGAATTACTACACACAACAGGGTCAGCGTCAGAGCAACGATTGGCGCATCCTGAGCATGGGCCATCGCAAATTGCCCCTTGGCTGCAGTGGGGGTAAAAAATGGATAGGCAAAAGCGATGATACCAGTGAGCGTAGCCAGAATCAGTATCGCGCAGCTCACCAATCGCTCCCATTTCATCGCCTTTGAGCCTCCAGGACATCGCGTACGGTGAGCAGGCGAGGGTCGCGGAACAGCTTATTCACTTGTGAAGCAAAGACAAGTGACTGGCTCATCACTTCGCGCACGGGGCCATCTACAACCACCTGGCCCTCGCTGATGATCACCACACGCTGCGCGCATTCGGCGGCCAGTTCTACATCATGCGTAGCGAGAATGACCGTGCGACCTTGCGCTGCTTGCTTGCGCAGGAAATCAGCCAGCGCTTGCTTTTCGATGTGATCAAGCCCACGCGTGGGCTCATCGAGGAGCAGGGTTAGCGGCTCGGCAACCAGAATAGCAGCCAATGCTACGCGTTGACGTTGGCCAACGCTCAGGTCCCGTGGATACAATGCAGCCAGTGGAGCTAATCCCAAACGCTCCAGCCATGATTGCGAGCCTGCTAAGGACAGTGAATGTGCACGGAGTGTGAATTCCAGTTCTTGACGAACCGTATCGGCAAAGAGCAAAGTATTGGGGTCTTGCGGTACATAGCCTACATATTGGATGAGCGCTTCCACGGTTGCCTTGCGCGTATCCTGACCATGTACCGTGACATAGCCACGCTTGGGATGCAACAACCCCACTAGATGCTTCAACAACGTGGTTTTGCCCGATCCGTTACGTCCCATGAGCGCAATCAATTCGCCCTCACCCGCACGCAGGGAGAGTCCGCGTAGTGCCTCCACACCATTGTAGCTAAACCATACATCATGAGCCTCGACACGCGTTGAGCCAGATCTCTGAGGCGAAATTGGCTGAAGCGTTTCATGGGGAAACGCACGCTGCAGGTTCATTTGATTGACAAAGGCACGAGCCTCTTTGATCGTCAGTGGCATAGGCTGCCAAGCGAGAGCCTGGGCCAGTTGTACCAATGGCGGTGCGAATGGGACTTGGGGCAGCACTTCTTCCGCCGTACCCAATATGGGCCGACTGCCAAGTGCGGGGAGATATAGGATGCAGTCAGCGTACTGCACGACACGCTCCAGGCGGTGCTCAGAGAGCACAATGGTCAGACCGAGGTCCTGGTTCAAGTGGCGCAGCGTGGTTAATACTTCCTCTGCGGCCTGAGGATCGAGTTGTGAGGTTGGCTCATCCAGCACGAGTACTTTGGGTTGTAGCGTGAGCACAGAGCCAATGGCTACTCGTTGCTTCTCGCCTGCAGAGAGGCTGCTAATCCGCCGATGGCGCAGGTGGGCAATGCCCAATTGATCTAGCACCTCTTCCACTCGCTTGCGCATGACGGTCTGTGGCAATCCCTGGTTTTCCATGCCAAAAGCCAGTTCATCTTCTACCGTGTCTACCACGAATTGCGTTTCCGGATCCTGTTGCACAAGACCAACGATGGAACTCATGCGGTGCGGCCCCTCTGCAATTGGATCGTAACCAGCTACCCTGATCTTCCCGGAGATGCGCCCACCGCTGAAATGAGGCACGAGCCCATTAAGTGTACGTAGCAGTGTAGACTTGCCAGAGCCTGACGGCCCAACGACCAGGACAAAATCTCCTTCCTGTATGGTCAGGCTTACCTGGTTCAGCACAGTATGGTCGCTATGAGGGTAGCGGAAGGTCACGTCTTGCAGTTCAATCCATGGATTGCTCATCCGTTATCGTCCTTTGCCTGCTTGATGGATATTTCACGAGAAGGCCATAACATAGCGGGGGCAGCGAGCAGGAGAATAGCCAATCCAAGTTGCGGTGTGAACCTGGGCCACGGGGAGAAAGGCGGGTATGGGTAATAGAATAAGGCGGCAGGATCCCGTGCCTGTGTATAAGCAGCAATCGAAATAGACGCCAGGCTAGCCAGCGTTACCAGGGTATCACGCTGCTGCCATACTTCGCGACGATAGTGCGTGCGCTTCAAGCGTCGGCCTTGTAGGTAGAGCGCAATGCATACGAATAGAACACCCAAGCCAACCAATGACCACCCTAGCCATCGCGCTCGGTTTGTCGCTTGCCACACAAGACCTGCCAGTAACGCCAGCAATCCAGCCAACGTTGCATTGCGTGGGAGGCTCGTTGTGGAGAGTTCAGTAGTCGTTGATATGGGGACAACGCCTGAGGCCGCCATGGTGAATTGGTCAATCCCGCCAAAGCCGCGTGCCTCCATGGATTCAGCCAGGGTCAAGGAGCGCTCCAAAGCTGTGGTCAACAAAGGCACAAACAGGGGTATCATGTCTTTGATTCCTCGGAATTTATGTCCACGCAGGCGTTGGGCTTCCCGTATGTCCTTGAGGCTGGTGATCAATTGGGGTACAAGGGTCAAGGCGATGGAAACAATCAGGCCAGCCTGATAAAGCCCCGCTGGAAGCCAGCGTAACAGACGATGCACATCCATCCCCAGGTTAAAGGTGGCAAAAACCAGCAAAACAGCAAATAAACTAGCTCCGGTGGCCAGTCCGTAGAGCAAAGCCTCCAAGGTGACGGGGCCGCCGATAAAGGGCCACTTACATGGCAAGACGAATAGCACAATGTTGCCAGTATGCGAGAACAGCAGGTTGAAAATGAGCGCCACGAACCAGACCGACAGGCCGAAGCGCAGAAAGGTGCTCCACCCTTCGACCTTGAGCGATTGTCCTGCAGGCAGCGAGGCGGATTCCGTGCCCGATTGTGTGCCGTTAGAACGGCTGACTACGGTAAAGACCAAACCAGTCGCCAGGATAAACAGCAGCGATTGAAGTGGCTGCTGGTTAACCAAAGCCAGGTACGCTCCAGCAGCAAGCCATGCCAGCCAAGTAAGCGTGTGGTAGGGCATTGGTTATCGCTCCCTTTGGCGTTTTTGAAGGAAGAAAAAGCTGCCGACCAGTACCGCTGTCATGAGGACAAAAGCGGCATATTGTACCAGCATAGCGCTTCGGTCAATCCCTGTAGCAGTATGTGCTTGTTCTAAAATGGCCACTGACTCTGGAGGGCAAATCTGCTCAAAGGGAACGACAGGAGGAGGTTGTCCCTCGCTCCACGACCAGCCCTCGATATCGCCATGGCGCACCTGGTAATCAGCAGAACCCACTTGTGAATAGACCCAACGTCCATCGCGCCAATGCCAATAACTCCAGTAAAGGCATTGGGCACCAGTGCATTGGCAGAAACAAGGCATGGTGGGATAGTCACAGCCGTCCTGCTCGATGCGACATACAGCACCACCCCACGTTACAATGCTCAGCCCCGAGCGCATGAGCAACTCCAAGCCGCTGATGCTGTCCTCAGCAAAGGGTATGCAGCGTGTGATATAGCTGCCATCGCCAAACTGCACCACAAGACCGGCCCAGTGCTTTGGTTGTGCAGCGCCCGAAGATGCAGTTTCGGTATACGTGGATATGAACGCGAGGTACAGCAAAACCAGGATCAACGTCGTTCGTGCCGATTTCTTGCCATTCATCATCTTTACCTAAGGCAGGTATTGGTGGTCGGTGTTTTCTCACGAGCGCCGACCACCAAGTTCTCCGCTAGCGCTGACTGCGTATTGGAAGAGTCTTGCCTAGCAACGCCGGGATGGCCTGAACAGTGGCCATGATTGGGCTACCCACGCCGGGCTGGAACTCGATTTTGCCGTCTGCAGCCTGCAGGGACAACAAGGCTGTCATGGGATTGCCTCTAGGTTTGCTCCACTTGGCATCTTCGGGCTTTTCGCCGACAGCGTACAGTGCCATAATAACCGCAGCGGTGGAATTAGCGTTCGTGTCCGTGCCCCACTCGGAAGGCTTGATGGCCGGGAACCCGCCATCCTCATTCTGCTGTTCTTGGAAAAACGCTAGAGCCTTGCGGATCGCTGGAGAGTCTTTGGGTTCACCTCCGGCGATAAGCGCCTGCAATACATAAGAAACGGTATCGTTGTCTGGTCCAAAGGCTGAGTTCCAGGCACCACTTTCGAGTTGGTAACTCTTAAGCACAGTCAACGCCTCTGCAGGCACCTCTTGCCCCGCTGCTTTCAGCGCGAGAATGGCCCAGGCTTGACCCACTGCACCTGGATCGTAGACTCCTTTTGCACTGGCAAAGGATTGCAGATGGGCCACATAGTCAACCCCGCCAAAATTTCTGGGATTGAGGCCGGCAGCAACCACCGTGACGATCAATTTGCCTGTGGTGGCTGCGTCTGTTGCGTATTCTTCACTATGTGCAGCCAAGTAATCAATGAGGGAAGGTTTGCCCGCCACAGTGCGCCATGTTGCTGGATCGCCACCACTGGCAGCGATAGCCAGCACGGCATCGCAGGTAACACCCGCAGGGTGGCCAAAGCCAATGTTGAAACTGCCATCTTCCTGTTGCTGCGTGCGCAGCCAGGTCAGAGCCTTCTCCGCTGCTTGTTGAGCGGGACTTTGTTGAGACTGTTGTACACGTTGTTTACAAGCACTCATTCCGATCAACGCAACAAGCAACGCCAGTACAATGAACAAGTCAATACGTTTTTTCAGCATCGCTCAAATCCTTTCTTTGTGAGATAAGAAAAATAAACCCCCTGCCACTTCGGACAAGGGGTTCCGTTCTTTTTGCTTTTTCTCCCACCCCCTTTCTCGCGAAGGGTCACTAGGAGCACCACAGAGGCGGGTAATCTGGCTTCCTCGGTTATGCCGAGGCTACAGTTGCGGGACAGCGCCGGACTTAACCGGTCTTCCCCCATTGTCGCCGGGCTTCCGGGCCTTGGGCGACCTCTGTGTTGCAATTATGCGATTCCATGCTCATTATAACGAAATAGGAGATTTTAGTCAAACAATCTAGCTTGAGTAACTGTTCAGATTTGAGGTAAGAAATTTCAGCTTCGAGGTTAAGGGCCTTGAGCAAGCATACTGAAGCACTGCGTAAGGGGATTGAGCCCACGTGCTTTCCACGTTTCAAAGAGACTGGCCAGGGCCAACGTGATCCTGCTACCGCGGCTACTCCGCGTACCCCCGCTGATCTTGCGCGCTACCACCAGCGGACGAAGGCTCCGTTCGGCCAGATTGTTGTCCGCACTCAG
>JACIWW010000007.1 GCA_014360905.1 Chloroflexota bacterium | reverse complement strand
CCATTTGGGGTATACTGGGGATGAGCATATCGCCTTGCTACCACCTATCCTGCTCGACCCAATTAGTACCGACCTGCTGCTCGCTTGTGACAAAGAGGCTGGTAACGATCTATTGGCCACTTACATTTGACCTCTGAGGATTGTTGGCTATTGCCCCAGATAATGGTATACTACTTGAGGCTACTCAAAAGGAAAGGAGTCGAATGACCCGAAGCCGCCATCGGCTGTTTGCCCATCTCCTCATGATTTTAGTCCTCGCTGGCATCTCTCTATGCGTGGGCCGTGGTCTTGCGCAACCCCCTGAACCATGGAAGCGCTTCGACTGGATTGAGGGTCTTGATGACCTTTACCCGCGCGAGCACGGGCCATATTTGTCGCGCCCCGTGATGACGCTCCAATCAGCAGACATCCCTCGTCCCGGCCCTTCCTTTATCATGGATTTCATCCACTATCCGACGTCGGCGGAAATCGTGACCTTTCTCTATCAACTCGAAAGCGCCTATCCAGGGCTGGTCGAGGTAATGACCGTTGGGTATTCCTGGCAAGGACGCCCCATTGTTGCGGTGCGCATTGGCAACGAAGCCGCTGGCGACCCCGCTAGCCGCCCTGCACTGTACGTAGACGGGCAGCACCATGCTCGCGAAGCCGTTAGCTCCCAGGCAGTGCTGTACTTCCTGTGGTACCTGCTCTCTCGCTACGGCGATGATGCGCTCGTCACCCGCTTGCTGGATACGCGGACGGTCTACGCCATCCCATGCGTGAACCCGGACGGCAACGACATCTTCCTCAATTCCGACCAAAGGCAGCGCAAAACTGCTAATCCAACCACCAGCGATGATGACAGAGATGGACTGTTTGACGAGGATGGGCGTGAGGATGCCGGCTTTGGCACATATGAGGTCTATCATTACACATTTGACGCGTCATGGGTAGCAGATCACCCCGACGACCCATTTGTCGAAGGCTGGCAAAACCATCTGATAAGCCGCTCTTTTGCAGGACTGTTCAACGGCGAGGGGAGAGAGACTCCTCAAGTGGACAACGATGGGGATGGGCGGAATGGCGAGGATCCTCCAGGTGGTGTCGATGCCAACCGCAACTACGATAGCCATTGGGAACTGGGGGACAATACCCCCTGGTCAGACATTTATCGTGGCCCCACGGCGTTCTCCGAACCTGAAACTCGCGCGGTACGGGATTTCGTGCTGGGCCGACCCAACCTCGTCACCGCTCTCAGTTTTCACTCTGGCAGCGATGTGCTACTACACCCCTGGGCCTGGTCTGCCGAAGCCACATTGCCGGACAGATTCTGGTATGAGACGCTATCGCGCAAGGGAAGCCAGCTTACCGAAAGGAATGGCTTCCGAGGCGCACTCCACGGCTGGACGGCGCGCGGATTGTACCAGGCCAGCGGTAGCACTTTAGATTGGCTCTACGAGCAAGGACTCCTGGCCTGGACGCCCGAGACCTACGCAGCAAGCATTTTGTCGTTTGCTAAGCGCATTACCACGACCAATACCTACACCGTTGGACTGAGTGTAGGAGAATCATTCAACCCAGCACCGGAAACGATCCTTTTGATGGCAGATCGCTGGCTGGATTGGAGCCTGTATCTCCTAGCCGCGACGCCCAACGCGGGGCTAAGCAGTGTCAGCATAGATGCTAACTCTCTGTTATTGTCCGTTGCCAATGATGGATTGCTTCCCCTGGATGTAGAACTGATCGTACAGACCAAGCAAGGCATCTATGCGACAATAATACCTGGCCTCAGCGCTGCAGAGCGTGCCTATGCAGTACCCTTCGAGCCTGGCGTGTTCCCACACACGATAACCATCACCTTGACTGCCACCAGCCCAATCGGCACAGCGCCAGGCCGGCAGCAAGTCGAGGTGGTAAAACTGGAGGTCCAGGAACGCGCTGTACGCCTTGTGCAAGGAAGACTGGAGCCTTTCGAGGATTTGGGGAAAGCCTTTGGAGGCTGGTTCGCCGGTCGAGAGTGGGATTCTCCTGATTACCACCTAGGGCCACCGCTGTTACGCGATTTGTTTCTGCCTATGGTGAGTTTGAAGAGATACCCTCCGTAGGCAGCTAGGGCAGTTTCGCCACATCCGCGAGGATCGCCTCGCGCACAAGCGGTAAATACTCGAACCCGCTAGGATAAACGAGCCGACGCATGGGCACCTGCTGCACCATCTGTGCGAACAAATCTAGGCGTTGTGCTTGCAACCCCAATTGCTCCATGATGAAGGCAACAAAAGAGTGACGTACCAGCTCCATCAGTGCATCTCGCCGCGCGACCGGCACGATTTCAATCCGTGTCCCATGCTCCTGCACATCGTGCCGCTCCGGCAGGTAGATACAAGCCAGAGGCTGGGACGCATTGCAGAACGAGCCAAAGCCATCCGGCCCAACCGGTACGCGCCGCTTGGTATACGCCGGATGCACCAACTCCAGGTCCTCGTAATGCCCTAGAAAATGCTGCGCTTCATCCGGCCACAGCCGCATCTGGGGATAGCCCGGACGGCCCATAAAGGCATCGCCACAATGCTCCACGGGCAGGATGTCATCCGTGAGCAAAGAATAACCTGCTTGCACCATTGCTGCGGCAAGTGTGCTCTTCCCTGCACTGTTGGTTGATAGGAAAGCCACCGCATGCCCGTTTACAGCAACTGCTGCAGCATGCAGCATGGGGATGCCCTGCAGTTCCAACCACAAGGAGAGCACCGGCCCCAGGAGGTGTATCTCGACCAAATAACGGTAATCCGGATTGAACAAGTGGCATACAATGCGCCCAGGCCAGAGGTAGTAATCAGCAATGTGAGTGAAGCGGACCACATCGCACTCAGCCAGGCGATAGAGGAAGATGACGCTTTCACCGTTGTCGGTGCGGTACGAACTGCTGTGAGAGGCTAATGCCTGCTCCAAACTACGAGGAAGTGGTGCAGTCAACTGGCAGGTAAAGGTCAAATCCACCGGGCCGGTGGCCGGCGCAAGGCGGTTGGCGAAGGGGAAATCCGTGGCCAGTGTCACGCCGAAGAGGCGATAGATTGTCCAGGTTGCTGACAACGCGCAGTTAGGAGGCTTGTTCGGTATCGCCTGGCTCATCTATCCGCTCTAGCAACTCTTTGGCCAGCAATTCGCTGGCAAAGGTCTGCAGATCGCTCCACAGACGCTGCTCATCCACCTCGTAAAGAGACGCCAGGTGTTGAGCGGCCACCTCCAAATCGCCATACCCGACCAGGGCGCGCCACATATCTGCGGCAACGCCCTCCAGACCGTAGACTTGCTCCGTGCGCAAGTTGCAGAGGACAACCTTCTCGTCATCAAAATGAAAAGCGACCTCGTCTGGGCTGCGCAGGGTTGGCTGGGCTTGAGCCCTCGGCGGTACTCCCAGCCGCGCCCAGTTCTTCAGGCAGCGATCGGGCGCCGTCAACCACCAGCCCTCCTCCACTTGCTCGCTCACTGGATTCCAGACCGGGCGGTCTGGCTCGCTCCAGGGGAAGATGACCATTTCCGGCAAGCCCATCCAGTAGACAGGTCGCTTCGCTCGTTGGCGCCAGCGCTCTTTCCACGCCAGGTACTCGCTCTCTGGACTGTATCGCTCTGGAGCCAAATCGCGCAAGTCCTGTGCAGCCAAGCAAGCCACCACGCGTGGCTCTTCGCGCAGGATCGCCGCGCGCAGGTCGGGGTGGGAATAGAGGTGGGCAAAAATGACCCTCTCGTTGCTAACCGAGTGTAAAAACTGTGCAAAGCGTGCACCGGAATAAGCCGAGTCGTCAACCACCACCAAGGGGACATCCACGGGCAGGGATAGCAGGTTTTCTGGCTTCAGGTCGAGCACGTACGACAACATGCCCAGCACGATCAGGCCGCCGCGGGGAATGGCAGCATAGCAAAAGAGCGCCACCTCCGCTGCACCAAAAGCCTGCACAATCTGGGCGGCCAGTTGCTTCGTGGCCGCCTCAGCTTGTTGGTAGGTAACTCGATGCACCTCCTCATCGCTTAAAGCAACTAAATCTGAGAAGCCTTCGGCACGGAAAAGCCCTGCTTCAGACACAGTAATGCCTTTACAGGTGCTTACTCTTTAGGTTCGAAGAAACCTGGATAATATGATCCACCGTTAGCATCCTTGTATCCAAATTTGTAGGTGCCCTGTGTCAAGTCAGCCAGCCGCCCGTATTCATGCAACTTTGGAGAAGCATACGCTCGCTTGACTATTATGTTCCCTTCCAAAGGCTTCCTACCCTGTTTCATCTTATTTTCCATATTAGCCTCCTATTGGTTGATGCCCATTTGGTTGCATCTTGTCCCGAAGCCAGGACTCTAGATACAACAACCTCAAAATGTCTCCTTGCAGCTCCATTCTCTCTTGCCACCTGCTCTCGATAATAGCACGGAGGGGCGCTGCATGGATAAATCCCAAAACCTCGGCCCATGGATCGCAGATCAATTCCTCAATGCGTTGCCGCTCTCTAGACAAGCCCCGCTGAACCAATCCCTCAAAATGGCTTTTATGCCGACGCTGCCGCACCACTTCAGGCATGGTCGTGGCAAGACTCTCGCGCACAATGACTCGGTCTATGCCACGCCAAGCTATGAGGTGTTGCGGAACACGTAGCAGTAAATCGACCAACCGTTGGTCGAAAAACGGGTAGCGTTGCTCCGCCCCAGCGTAAGCCACCGTCAGATCCATGGCATTCTGTCGTGCGCTTTCCCGGGGATAGCGTAAATTCTCGTGAATCACCTGTGCAGATGCCCCCAAGCCTGGCGGGCGAAAGAATGCGCTCTCGAGCGAGCCCCCATCCCGACCATAATGAAAGTGTGGACTCTTGAGCCACGGCCGTGCTCTGACAAAATTGATGTACAAATCTTCCATCACAGACCGAAGCCTTTGCGAAAGCATCGGCTTGACATAGGCACGAAGCAACAGCGAGAACCAGGAGCGACGAGTTGCCATCTGGAAATACTTTGCTTCCTCCAACCAATCACGCAAGGCAACTCCCTGCAATCCTTGTGGCTCAGCGTATAGGTTCTGCGCCAGAACCTGGTCTCCCCCATCACCAAACAGCACCACGCGGCAGCCATCCGCTACAGCAGCCCGCAGGGGCGCAAGAGTTTGGCTACGCAGAGGGTATATCTCTGGCTCATCCAGTGGGAATCCCCCATCGCTACCGAACTCACGCAGCGCCCAGAACTCATCACCGACAATCCTCGTAGTGACAAAACGCTCGCAGTGAGCGGCAACGGCATCGAGGAATTCGCTTTCATCAGCCCCGGGCGTGTCTTGATACACCAAGGAATACAGACGAATCTCCGGCAAATCGGGCTGCTGCTGTGCCAGCTCATGGGCCATGCATGCCACCGAGGAAGAATCCAGGCCACCACTTACAGCGATCCCGACCGGTGTCGCGCTGCGCAAACGACAACGAACCGCCTCCTGGAATAAAGTCCGGAATGCCTGCAGCCAGTCCTCATCGGAGGCATAATGGGGCATTGGCTGCGATCCCAATACATAGTACAGCCGAGGGCTAGAAACCTCCCTGCCCACTAGCAAATGATGCGCTGGGGGCAGCCGCAGTATATCGGCATAGATGGTCTGGCAAATCCAGCGGCGATAGGAACCGCGTAAGAATTCGTGGATCAAGGGTTCGTTCAAGGCCGGCTGACGGGGCAGCGCAGCCAGCACCGTGCCGATGGTGTTGCCAAAGTACAAAACTCCATCCATCGTTGCATAGTACAATTGGCGAATGCCAATGACATCCCGTGCCAGAAACAGTCGCCTGGCCGGCGCATCCCAAATGGCGAAGGCGAAATCGCCAATGAGATGCTGGGCGCAGTCTTCACCCCAGCATTTGTAGGCAGCCAGGATAATCTCAGCATCGGTGGGTATTTCCTTGTTAAGGTAACCCCCAGTTCGCAGCAGCGAGATCAATTCGTCGCGGTTGTCCACCCGCGCATCCGCCGTAATCCATAGATGGCTGTCCGTCGAACTGATGGGCTGCTCTTCCCCCATCTCCTCCGGGGTGGTCCAGAAATGGCGATGGACGAGGCCGATCGGTCCGTCGTGCCACACTTTGCTCCCATCTTGGCCCCGGTACTGCAGCGCCGCCGCCATCTTGTGCAGCAGGTCTGGATCAACTGGCGCCCCGTCCAGGCGCAAGATACCTGCCATGCCGCTCATGGTTCGACCCCCGGTGCTGCGAGTGGTTCAAATCGTGCCGCAATGCCCTGCGGCTCGCCAAGCGGTTGGCCATGATATTCCAGCCAAGCGTGGGCACAGAGCTGCCCTGCCTCCTTGCGTACTCCAATGCGTAGTTCTGTGGGGATGCCCTGTCTGCCCAGCAGGCGTTGCAAAACCAGCGCCTGCGACAGACAACGCATGGGGTACAGGTGGCATTGGCTGGCGAGGCTGACCAATCGCTGCATGTGCTGCGTCGCTGCCAGCTCTGCAGCAGCATCTCGTTTCCTTGTCTGCCTCCGCGCCAGCGACATACACTTATGCACCAAACGAAATGGCAACACGCGCAGAGCCAGGTCAACCATCCCCAGCAGCAACCAGGCCTGCCCTAGTGTCCACCAGTCGTGGCGCGAGAAAGTGCGTGCCGTGTCCAACCTACGCTTCATCAATTTGTACAAGCCCATGGGAAACCAGTTCGTCAACAAAATGAAGCAGATCCTCCTGGAGGCGTTCCTCGCTCACGTCGTATTCACCGAGCAGAGCGGCGTATGCCTGCTTCACCTGACCATACTCGAGGAGCAGCGACCATATGCGCGTGCCCACCTCGTCCAGACCATAGTACTTCCCGCTTTGCAGATTCAGGACAACTGCTTCGCCGCCAAGGTCTCGAAACAGCACATCTTGTTTCACTGCCACTCTGGACTCAAGCGTTGCCATTCGCACTCCAATTCAGTTTCACTATACTCGATGAATCGGTCTTCTCCAAACACGCTAGAAAGTTCATTTGGGGCAAGTATGGACAGGCCATGTAGGGTGGCCATCAACGAATTCCAAAACGAATGTTGGCGGGATTCGTTTCCCACTTCGTTGACGGCCGGTCGACCAGAACTTGCAACCTAACACATCTCATCCCACACCCACTCGAATGCATTTTGTATAGCAAAAAGCCTGCAAAGCATCATGCCGCTCTGCAGGCTCTGTTGAGTAGGATGAATGCTCTGGTCACTCCGAGAGCAGACGCAAGTGAATGGCCTCCGCTGGTGTTCAGCCTATATGCGGTGCGCAGAGCAGGCCATTGTTGTACTCTTCCAGCTTCAGAAACAGTGGTGTACCGCTCTTCCACGCAGCGGAGTTAGCCTTGACGCCGCTGCCCAGTGGATATTGCACCATCCAGTTATCAGCCGCAGCAACGGTATTGGCAATGCAACTGGACTCGTTGCCAAGAATGATGTTCAATTTGGCGCAAACCAGGGCGTTGAACATGTCGTAGGTCTTGTCATTGGCTTTGGTGGTTTTCATGATAACAATAGCCTGGTCTTTGGTGTAGGTCACCCCCCCAATCGTGATGGAGTCAACCGGCCAGGCCTGCGGATGGGTCTTCCAATAGCCCGATGACCCAGTCCCTGGCTGCGTAGCTATGTCGTAATCCGTCACGATGAAGAGAATGTTCAGAGCATCGAGTCCTATCCAGCGCCATGTATATACCCCGATCGGCAGCGAAGGCACCACAGCGTCAGCATCAGAACCGTTGCCCGTTGTGATACGGTACAATTCCCACTCCTGGTTCCCTGAAGGATTCGCATTTGTCAGAGTCCAGGCTGATCCTGGGGCGGAGATAGTATAGTACACAGGGGGCGTTACGATGACATTGTTGCCGGGCGGGAGAAAAGTGTCATCCGGTGGCACGCCTGGATTGGCACCCTCAGCCAGGGTGCAAGGCGACGTTGGGAAAGGTGGAAAGTTGCAGCCTGGATTCTCGGCAGCATTGAGCCAAGCTGAATAGAGCGGGCTGGGGTAATCTGGCCAGGTATAGAGATCCCCTCGACACGCTTCGGAGGGTGAGTTGAGGTCGTCTGCATCATTGGCTTGATCAGCGTCCCCATCATACAGATTGATCTCCGTTATCCCCGGAAGATTGAAATTGAAATAGAAACTGAAGGTGCCATCATAACCAGTAGTGCGTGGCAGGGTAGTAGGATCTTGTGCGTAGTTCTGATTATATTTCCACGTAAAGCCCTCAAAACCAATCGTGGTCCCTGCCCGCAGGAACGGCCGACCCTGAACCGCGATCTTGAAGTTGTTCTGCTCATTGGCATAGTCATTGGTAATAACCCACTTGCAGACCAGGTGATAGTAATAGGCGCCACGTGTAGCATTGTAGGCACCAGGGTCTTGAAGCACTGTAGCAGTAAACCAATCATCATCCGGCATGATTTCCCCTGACCATGAAGCCAATCGGTCCGTGGAATTCGAGTTGCCCGTCATATTGGGATCGCGGTACAGCTCGAATTGTACATCATCGAAAGGCTCAGCCTGACCGCCTCCTTCAGGAGGCTTAGGCGATCCCCACCTGTCCCACAAGCCGCCCATGTCGCCATCGAAGATGGCGAGCACAAACTGAGTCCGCGTAGCTGGGATCTCGAGAGAAATGTTCAAGACCTGCCCAGTCCCAGGTACGCCGCCCAAGCTGTTCATGCCGCGCGTGACGTTGATAAACCGCCCGCTGTTGGGATCCGCATCTGGCAACCCAACCATAGTGGTTGTATCCAACTGTGCCTCGGCTGCTTGTGGCGTCGGCAAGACTACCCCGACAATGACTATCGCGAGCAACGTGGCCCAAACAACGATCATCTTTGTGATTTTCATAATCCCCCTCCTCGACTTGGCTGTCCTGCAGAGTGTTGCTGCGACTCGCCGCAAAACAGCTTCAGATACTCATACACCATCCATGATAGCACATAGAGGTAACTAGAGAGTATCTATCCGGTGGAAACGGGGTATATTTATGCAGTTCATAGGAGGAAATGGGCGTATAGGGGGAGACAACTCATCCCTGGTGCGGGCTGTGGGCCAGGATATGTTGACCGCTCGAATCTTAAACAAAGCAGAGCATTCGGCCACCCAATACCGGATGCTCTGCATGAAAGGAGAAAACTGCCCAGGCTTTCAGTTCTCGGGTATCTGCGCCCTTGGTCGCAAGCCCTAGTTCCCCGAGAACTTGCTTCTTTAACTCGGCTACTGAGACACCTCTATGGCTGAGACCACCGGGTTCTTTTTCCCGCCATTTTTGGTAAATATGATGTTGAGCTCACCATCGCTAACTGTAACCAGGTACACCTTGTCCAGAGCTGTGTACATGCCCACCAGCTTACAGATGCTGAAGCCGCTCTCAACTGTCACTCCCTCGATGGTGATGCGCATTATGCGATCGCTTGGCTTGCTAGTCTCGAACTCGGCAAAGCGCAGAACAACCTGGTAAGTACCATTTGGCACCGCAAAACGATACTCGCCTGGGTTATCGCGCCAATGTTGGTACAGTGGATCGTCTTCGGTGCCATTCACAGCTTTCGTGGATGATCGGGCGGTTCCTCCCAGGTAGCCCCAGGAACCATTCCATATCTGGTCAGTAGCCCATACTTGCCCTTGGGTGTCCGTATAACTCGTCCCACCGCAATTGACCCGCTGTAGATATGGCATCGGTGTGGGAAGAGGCGTTGCAGTTGGAGATGATGTGGGTGTTGGCGTGGCAGTTGGTTCAGGAGTCGGATCTGGAGTTGGTGTATTAGTCGGCTCAGGAGTCGGCGTAGGCGTAGGATCCCCTCCCTCGCCGCCAACTGCGCGGTAAGCATTCACTCGCCCGTAGCCATAGTAGGGATCCCAACCGACTGCGCCAAGGTCATCAGCCGTGCTTTCGATGATGCTCCACAGTTGGGCATTGCTGCGGCTTGGATCTTGCGCCAACAGCAGGGCAGCCATGCCACTCACATGAGGCGTGGCCATCGAGGTACCCGTGCGATAGGCATAGCCAGTGCCGCTAGTTTTGTTCCAATTTGTACTGTAGATATTTACGCCTGGTGCTGATACCGAGATATAGTTGCCATAATTGGAACTGCTCCAACGGTTATCATCGGCATCTGTAGCCGCTACCGCCATGACGTGTTCGAAAGAAGCTGGGTAAAACGGGCTGCTCGAGGCATAATTGCCTGCTGCGGCGACCAGGAGCACCCCACGGCTCCAGGTATATTCCACTGCATCCAGCAGGGTTTGAGAAAAGGCAGTTCCACCCAGGCTCAGGTTGATGATCGAGGCACCGTGATCCGCAGCGTAGATGATGCCTTGGGCGATGCCGCTATAGGTTCCACCATTCGAGTCATCGAGCACTTTCACGATCAACAACCGTGTTTGATAGCCAATGCCAGCAATGCCTTCACCGTTGTTTGTCACCGCGCCAACGATTCCTGCAACGTGGGTGCCATGCCCATGGTCATCGGTTGGGTCTGCGTCATTGTTGATGAAATCCCAGCCAGCGATCAACTTGCCCTGCAAGTCAGGATGTTGAAAGTCGGCGCCGGAATCAACCACTGCCACGATCACTGTGGGAGATCCGGTGGTAATGTCCCAGGCACGGTCTGCTTGGATCTTCTGAGGCCCATACTGCATGGAACTATAGTATGGATCATTTGGCGTGAGGGTGCCATACGCCAGATAATCAGGTTCCGCATAGGCTACTCGGGAGTTGGCCCGGTATCTGGCCAGTGCGGTCGCCATCTGCTCTGCTGGCACCTGCACTACCTGCACACCTAGCCGAGGGATCTCAGCTACCAGTGCTCCACCCTGTTCAGCGAGGATTTGGCGCCGTTGCTCGTCCTTGATGCCGCTTTTGAACTTTACCAAGATGCGCCCCGGCACATGCGGCGCACCCAGATCCACTGACTTTATTCCTTTGAGCACAGGCGAAGCTCGGCTGTCAGCCGCTGGAAAGAGCAAAGCAACGAGAATCCAAACAACCCAAAATGCCCTTGAAAATCTTTTATTCATTGTTTTCTCCTTGACGGAGGGATGCAAGCAGCTTCGCGACTGATCGCTGGCTACATTGTACACACTTTTCTCAAGCAATTGTGAATGATTCGTGAAGAAAAAGTAAATGTTTCATTAAATTTATGCTGCTTTTCGCTTCGCTGCTAAAGCGACTATTGGCCTAAGCCTAGCACACACCAGCGCGCTATGAAAGAAGCGAATTGCAATTGTAAAAGCCTGGTGGGTGCCTTGTGAGGAGAAAAAGAGCAGGCGTTTTAAGCCAGGGGATTGACAAAACGGTATCCAATCCCGCGCTCGGAGAGGATGTAGCGCGGATTCTCCGGATCGGCTTCGAGCTTGCGCCGTAGCCGATAGATGAATAATTTCACATAATCTATGTCATTGGCGTATTCCGAGCCCCAGATTTTTTCCAGTATCTGGCGGTGGGTTAATACCCGTCCCTCGTTCTCCGCCAAGAACAATAGCAAGCGCAATTCGGTAGGCGTCAAATCAAGGGGCTTGCCATTGCGCGTGACAAGCAAGCGATCCGCATCTACGACCAGTTCCTCGTTGGCAAAAAGGATGCCTCCCTTCATAGGTTTTGCAGCCTGGGCGCGTCGCAGCACCGCTTCCAACCGTGCCTCCAATTCCTTCAGACTGAAAGGCTTGACTACATAATCATCTGCACCCAGCCTCAGTCCCCTGACGCGTTCATCTTCTTGAACGCGAGCGGTCAGGATCACAATGGGCACATCGGATAGCTCGCGGATACGGCGGCAGACTTCCCAACCATCCATTTTGGGCATTGCGATGTCCAGAAGGACAATATCGGGACGCTCATTATACAGTGCCTGCAAACCCTCCAGGCCATTTGCCGCAGTGAAAACTTCATAGTTTGTTGAGAAATACAACTGCAATGCCCTCACCAGGTCGGCATCATCCTCGATAATTAGTAATTTTTTCTTATCGCCCATATTAAGACCTCCGCCAGGTCTTGGCTTACTGCGGCTCTTAGTGGCATTCATCTTATATCACTGATGACGGCTGAACTTGCCATCAGTTTCGGTTGCATCTAGCGATTCGTTACTAGCTGCCTCGCCCGTGAGCGGTATCGTTACAGTAAAACGGCTCCCTTTGCCCAGGGTGCTTTCCACCTCAATGCGTCCCCCGTGCGCTACCACGCCTTCTTTCGCCAGGGCCAGGCCTAACCCAGTTCCCTGCACATCGGCAGCGGCTGC
Organism: Chloroflexota bacterium; assembly: GCA_014360905.1. Lineage (NCBI taxonomy): Bacteria > Bacillati > Chloroflexota > Chloroflexota bacterium. Next base: position 95,672 of record JACIWW010000007.1, on the reverse strand, counting down.
TGATGGCACCCGGAAGAACTTGGTAAATAGGTAAGGAATAGCCTCTTGAGCAATGCCAACGCCTTCATCTTGAACGTAAAACTTGATATCCTCGCCTTCCTTCCAGGCACGGATGTATACACGACCACCATCGTAACTGAACTTGATTGCATTGCTCACCAGATTCCTGACCACTATCCTGATCAGATTGTCATCGGCTACCAACCTAGGCAAATCCGGCTGCAAATCCAGCTCAATAGCGATGCCCCGTTGTTTGGCCTGAACCTGCAGGGAAATAACAACGTCAGTGATCACTTCTCCGAGATAAATAGGGACCTTGGTTAGTTCAAAATGCCCTGATTCCAAACGTGACAAGTTCAGGAGATCGTTAATCAACGCCGTCAGCCGTTCTGTTTCGCGATCGATCACGGACAACCATTCGCGGCGCAGTGCCTCGTTCGCACCTTCTGCATTGCTTAACAATAGCTCAGTATATGCTTTTATCGAACTCAACGGAGCGCGCAGTTCATGCGACACATTGGCTACAATGCTCGACTTAAGACGGTCCACTTCCTTTAACTTGGTGATGTCGGCAAAGCTCAGTAGATACTGTGTCGCCGATCGACCAACTCCCGACAACGGAGTCACGCCAAGCAACACATCCCTCATACCTTGCAGCCCCGATAGCGTAGTTTCTACTGGTGGGACCTTTTCCCCGCTTTCCATCGCACGGGCCAAAGGACTGTCAGGAGCAGCGATGTCTTCGCCAAATACTTCTACCAGTTGCTTGCCTATCACCTGGTTGGCAGGATAGCCGGTGATCGCCTCCGCGCCTGGGTTCAGGGACAGAATGCGCAGATCGTGATCCACTGCGATAATGCCACTGAACATTTCCTGCAGAATAACCTCGGTCTTGGCTTTTTCCTCCCTGATCTGTTGATGCAACCGCGCATTTTCCAACGCAACTGCCACTTGGCTGCCAATGGTCATCGCCAGATTGATTTGGTCATGTGTAAAGTGCCTAATTGGCTCGACGTGGTCCAGCGCCATAATACCAATGACGCAATCCCTCGCAATCAAGGGCACGATCAACAGGCTGCAGATATTGAATGGCTTGGTCCACGCTTCTGGCAGGGAAGAAATCGTAGCCGCACTCAGAACAAGTGGCTGGCGATCTTCAATGACCCTCTTCAGCACAGGCACCTCTTCAACCCTCTGAGCATAGGTTCGATAACGGAAACGCTCCCAGAGCTCCTTGTCTGTTGCTCCCGAGGCGTACTGGGACATAAGCGGCAGAATGCGTTGGCGCTGCTCGTCGAATAGCAGGATACTGCAGCGGTGCGCTTGGCATGCTTCAGCGGTGCGTTGTGCGATCAACTTGAGCATTTGCGTAAGATCCAGCGTTGAACTCACCGCTGTGGCAATGTCAAGTAGGACAAGTGACTCCTGGAAGCGACGCAGCTCCGTAGGATACCATCTGGCAATCGCACGGAAACCGAACTCCACCAGTACCGTAGCAATGGCCATCATCACCAGCGCGCTGAGAATGCTCTCCTGAATGGTCATCTTCTTCAGGAAGCAGTACACCAGTTCCCTGCCAACGATCATTACCCAGGCAAACCCTAATACCGCTTGTTGCAATGTTCGAAGTTTCCTTCTCTCTTCCTCGAGCGTCGCCACTCCTTGCCCATCCTCAAGCCTTGCACCAAACGCGCTTAATAAATATTATAGCACAAATCGTGCAAAACAAAAACCCTGCTGTTACCAAATAGATACATTTCCTCAACTCATTTATTGAGCCGAACAGATAAAGAAAGAGCTAGGTTTTCACATCCCAGCCATCCATGATACAATTGCCGCAGAAAGCACAGGGTATCAGGAGAAGGCTATATGGCTGCGGAAGCCATTAAACCAACCTGTTACATTGGAACCTCGGGTTGGGTGTATCCTCACTGGCGGGGGATACTCTATCCCTGGGAGTTGCCCACAAGTCAGTGGCTAAAGCACTATGTGACCTATTTCGATACGGTCGAGGTGAACAATACCTTCTATCACCTGCCTTCGGAGCAGGCTTTTCGGGCGTGGAAAGAAGAAGCTCCCGAGGGCTTCCGGTACGCAGTGAAGGCGAGTCGCTATATCACCCACATGAAGAAACTGAATGGTGTGGAGGCAGCTTTGGCGCTCTTTCTGGAGCGCAGCCGTCTGTTGGGAGAGCGATTGGGTCCCATTCTCTATCAACTTCCGCCCCGCTGGGTGTGTAACACAGAGCGGCTGCACGATTTCCTGCACCTGCTCCCCGGTGACTTGCACCATGTTTTCGAGTTTCGTCACTCCTCCTGGCTTGAGGAGTCTGTGTTTGCCTTGCTGGAAGCGCACGGAGCAGCATTTTGCATTGTTAGCTTGCCTGACTTCCCATGCGTCCTACGCGCTACAGCGCCTTTTGTCTACATCCGACTACATGGCGCAGAAGCTAAGTACGGCAGTTGTTACAGAGAAGAGGAACTGCAATGGTGGGCTGAGCAGATCATAGGCTTTCTCGAAGGTAACCACGATGTGTATGCGTACTTCAACAACGATGCCTTTGGCTACGCTGTAGAAAATGCACTGCGGCTGAAAGATCTCGTAAAGAAACTAGGTTTTTGAGCCAAACCTGGTTTTTCTAACCGTTATATTTCCTGTCGGCCCTCAAGGGCTTGGGCCAATGTTACCTCGTCCGCATATTCCAGATCACCGCCAATGGGCAGTCCACGGGCCAGCCTCGTCACACGGACACCCAGCGGCAAGATCTGCCGAGCAATGTACATGGCGGTGGCCTCTCCCTCTAGATTGGGATTTGTCGCCAGAAGCACTTCATGCACATTGCCATTCCTGACGCGTTGCACCAACTCACGGATTTTGAGCTCTTCAGGGCCAATGCCCTCTACAGGCGAAATCGCTCCATGCAGCACGTGGTACAATCCCTGATACTGTCGCGTCCGCTCAATGGCCAATACATCCAAGGGCTCTTCGACCACGCAAATCTGGGTCGGATCACGATCAGGGCTGCTGCAAATGGAACACGGGCTGCTTTCAGCTATGTTGAAGCATACACTGCACAGAACGGTGCGCTCCTTCACCTGACGGATTGCTTCCGCCAGTGACTGAGCCTGTTCCGCAGGAGCACGTAGCAAGAAATAGGTCAAACGAGAAGCGGTTTTTGGACCAATACCGGGCAGCCGCGAAAGCTCCTCAATTAGTCGCGTAACTGGCTTGGGTGTTGCCGACATCACATCAACCCTGCCATACGTAATGGGCCGGTGAAAGAGGCCATCTTCTGATCCGCCAATTCACGGGATTTTTTCAGAGCCTCATTCATAGCCGTCACAATCATATCCTGCAAAAGATCAATCTCATTGGGATCTACCGCATCGGGATGAATGGTCACCGCGCGGACTTGCTGCTGACCGTCCATGACGACGGTCACCGCTCCTCCCACGGACACCGTTACTGTCTCTTGAGCGAGTTCCTCCTGAGCCTGCAGTATCTGTGCCTGCAGCTCTTGCATCTGCTTCATCATGCTACTAGCCCCGGGCTGAAAGCGCATCCGGCTTCCCTTACCCTTGCTGCCCATTGACTTGTCCTCCCTCACCACTTCTACTGTATATCTACCACTCTAGCACCATAACGCTTGATGGCTTCGCTGACCACAGGGTTCTCTAGCAGTTTCTCACGGCGTTCTACTTCGTTTTGTTGCTCTCTCCCTTTGCGGTCCCCCTCGTAAAGGACGCACTTCACGCGATAGAAACGCCCAGTCAGTTCTGCCAACGCTTCCTCAACGACCACGCGGTGCTTGTCTTCTGCTACTCTTTCTTTGTGAAAACTATGGTAAAAACCCAGAGTAACCAAATCTTCTTCCACGCATATTGGTTCACAGGACTTTAAAAGGGCTTCGACCATGCGATTCCGCGGCTTGGTTGCCTGCAGTAGCCTGCCCCAATTCTCCTGCAGCCAGGCCAGAGTGATTCCCGATGCAGTAGTCTCTTCTGCTGAAGGAGCCGGTGGTGGCTCCACCGCTTCTTCAGCAGACTCTGTCACGGCGCTCGATATAGGCGCTACAGTGGATTGTGCTATGCTCTCAGCGACAGCAATGCTCTCCTTTTCCTCAGTAGCCGGCTTGGGTGCTGGGGAACGTGCTGGCTGCTCACGAAGCATAGGTGCTCCTTTTTCGCCCGAGGCGGTTGCTCTTTCATCCAACGATGCTGCTTCCACAAAAGCCAGTTCAAGTGGTAGCTGCCCGTGTAAACTTGTCTTCAAGTAATTGGCTGCCTGATTGAAGAGCTTGGCTGTCTGCAGCAAGCGCTCCAGAGGCATTGCCTCAGCCAATGCCGTCATTTCCTGTCGCATCGCATCCGTCACTTGCAACAAGGATGCACTGCCATTCTTCACCAAAAGCAGTCCACGCAGATACTCTAGCACCTCTCGCGTGAGCTGACGGGGTTCCACACCACTGTCCACGGCCTCGTTAATGAGTCTAAGACCTGCACTGACGTCCCGAGCCACCAGTGCCTGGATCATCCCTGTGATGATCTCTTGCGGGGCTGCACCCAGCACCTGACGCACATCCTCTAAAGTGATTTCCGCCTCATAAGAAGCTAACTGATCCAGCAAACTCTCTGCATCGCGAAAACTGCCTGAAGCATGGCGAGCAATAGCATCCAGGGCGGCTGGTTGAATGCGGATGCCTTCTCGGGCGCAGATGAGTTCCAATTTTTGCTTGAGATGGGAAAGAGAAACACGACGAAAATCAAAACGCTGGCAACGCGAAAGCACAGTAAGCGGAACTTTGTGTGGCTCGGTCGTGGCCAAGATAAAGATGGCATGTGGGGGTGGTTCTTCAAGCGTCTTGAGCAGCGCATTGAACGCTGGATCCGTCAGCATGTGTACTTCGTCAATCACATAGACCTTGTAGCGGCACTCGCTAGGGGCGAAAACGATCTTCTCCCGCACATCGCGTATTTCATCTATACCGCGGTTGGATGCGCCATCCATCTCAATCAGGTCCAACGAACGGCCTTCATTCAGGCTTTGGCAGATGGAACAACGGTTGCATGGCTCACCATCTTGTGGATTTAGGCAGTTGACTGCCTTGGCTAACACCCTGGCTGTAGTTGTCTTGCCCGTACCCCTGGGACCAGCGAACAGGTAGGCATGAGAAATGCGGCCAGCGCGCAACGCATTAAGCAGCGTATGCGTGACATGCTCCTGTCCAATGATTTCAGCAAAAGTTTGCGAGCGCCATCTGCGGTATAATGCCTGCGCGGTCATTTGCCCTCCTTCAGTGCTAAGAATAGTTTAGCATGGATGGAGGATAAATGCAAGCGCTTTTGAACTCTGATGGGTTATGTGCTATACTAGAAAATGTTAGTTTTAAAGGCAGGGGATGCGTGCTGTCCTGCCATATTCAAGCAGACAGCATGGTCATAGCCCATGGAACAGCAAGTTACCTTTCCTGGGAGGAGAAATGTTGCGCAATATTGGCCCAGTTGAATTGCTGATCTTGTTGCTGATCGTTATTCTCATCTTCGGTGTAGGACGGGTGAGCGAGATTGGCGCAGCACTGGGCAAAAGCATCCGCGAGTTCCGTCGAGAAATCCGCCAATCGGAAGAGAAGACGGAAGCCGCGGAGAAAGAGACAAAAGAAGAAGAGTAAAGCTGCTAGCCTTACTCTATAAGAATCGAAAAAGAAACGCCTCGACCTCTTCAGCCAACGCGCCACGACGGAGGATGCGCGGTGGGAGCACAGTAGCATCTACCACTGTGGATGGCACTCCACCTGGGCAACGGCCACCATCGAGGATCAATGCTAGTTGAGTGCCAAAGATCGCTTGCGTTTCTTCAGCGGTTACCGCTTCAGGTTGCCCCGAGAGATTGGCACTGGTTGCCGCTAAGGGTGCCCCAAGTGTTGCGATGAGCTGCAATATCGCATCATGCCCTGGAAGGCGCACCGCCACGGAGTTTCCACCGGCGGTAAGCACGTCCAGAACCGTCGCTGCTTTGGGCAGCACCAATGTCACTGCACCTGGCCAGAAGCGCTCCGCCAGGCGCCAGGCAATAGCGGGTATGTCAACGGCCACCGTCGTGAGATCTTCTATGCGCGCGATCAACAACGGAATAGCCTTCTGACGCTCGCGCCCCTTTAGATCATACAACTTCTCGATGGCCGAGGCCATGAAACCGTGTGCTCCCACGCCGTATACTGTGTCAGTAGGGAAGGCGATGACCTGCCCAGCGCGCAAAACGGCCACAGCTTGTTCTATGCTGCCTGGTTGGCTAATCGGCAATACCAGCATCGTCATCCCTCACGTCTGAATGCGCACAATCCGATCTAATCCTGCATAATCCTGGAATAACTCTATTTTTGCGCCAGGATAGTGCTGCGCCGCAAACTCTGTAACCTCCTGGCCCTGGTCAGCCCCCACCTCGAGCAGGATCGCTCCACCTGGCAAAAGCCACTGGCCAGCCTGGGTTAACAAACGCCGAATATGCACCAATCCATCTGGCCCTCCATCTAAAGCCGCTAGAGGTTCGTAAGCAACCATATCTGGAGGCGCGCTGGCCAGATGTTCCACAGAGACATAGGGCAAATTGGCTACGATGATATTGATCCGTTCAGGCAAGGGCTGGAGCAAATCCCCTAAAAGCAAATGCACCTGATGCGAGAGATGATGACGCGCAATATTGCAGGCAGCCACTTCCAATGCCTCAGCAAAAGCATCCGTCGCGTACACTGTTGCATCGGGAAGGTGTATGGCCAGGCTCACAGCGATTATGCCACTGCCTGTGCCTATATCAGCCAGGATCAACCTGTCCTTCCCTAAGCACCCGGCTGTCTCTAGGGCGCGCTCTACCAGCAGCTCGGTTTCGGGACGGGGGATGAGGACTCTGCGGTCCACGATGAAATCAAGTCCGTAGAACTCTCGATGCCCGATGATATACGGCACCGGTTCTCGACAATGCCGACGTTCTACAAACGACTGGAAGGATTGTTGCTGATCAGCCGTCAATTTCCATTCTGGCCTAGCATACAGGCGGGCTCGCTTCCACTCCAATGCATGGGCCAACAGGACTTCAGCGTCGAGCCGGGGAGAAGGGACGCCAGCCGCAGAAAGAACAGAAGTGGCCCACAAGAGTGCCTGCTGCACTGTGGCATTTCTGGGCATATCGTCAGAGGCAGAATAGCGGTTATTCGATGCCAGCAACACGCAGTTTCTCCGCCTGTTCTGCCGCGATGAGTTGCTCGATGAACTCGTCCAATTCCCCCGCTAGCACCTCTTCGAGGCGATAGCTGGAGAAATTGATGCGGTGGTCGGTAACGCGATTCTGCGGAAAGTTATAGGTACGGACTTTTTCACTCCGTTCGCCCGTGCCTACCTGGGAACGGCGCGCAGCATCCACTTTTTCCTCAAGTGCTCGCCGTTCTATGTCATATAGACGCGCACGAAGGATGGACAGGGCACGCATCTTATTTTGTAACTGGGATCGTTCATCCTGACAAGATACAACAATACCAGTGGGCAAATGGGTGATGCGTACAGCAGAGTCGGTGGTATTCACGCTTTGGCCACCATGTCCACTGGAGCGAAAGACCTCAATATGCAAGTCCTCCGGTTTGATCTCCACATCCACCTCATCCACTTCAGGCAAGACTGCTACCGTTGCAGTGGAGGTATGAATGCGACCGCTCGCTTCAGTGACAGGCACACGCTGTACCCGATGCACGCCGCTTTCATGCTTCAATCGGGAATAAGCACCCTTACCCTGCACCTCGAAGATGATCTCTTTGAAACCTCCTATGCCCGTCACATTAGCGCTCAGCAACTCTGTCTTCCAACCGTGGGCTTCCGCATAACGGGCATACATGCGATATAGATCAGCCGCGAACAAGGCTGCCTCTTCACCTCCTGTGCCGGCACGGATCTCCATGATGACATTCCGCTCATCATTGGGGTCCTTAGGCAGGAGGAGCAGACGCAGCTTCTGCTGCAGTTCGCTTTCTTGGAATTCCAATCGCTCTATCTCTTGCTCGACCAGAACACGTATATCGTCATCCAGATCATCTTCCAACATGCTCTTGGTCTTCTCCAGCTCTTGCTGGATTGACTTGACATGACGATAGGTTTCCACCAGGTCTGCGATGTCAGCTCGCTCCTGGGCATATTGACGCAGCCGATTATAGTCCGTGGCTACCTCAGAATCAGCCAACAGACGCTCTAGTTCCTCATAGCGCTGTTCAATCTGTGCTAATTTATCCACAATAGATACCGTGTTCATATCACCCCAAAACCCAAAAAGAGCCCCTTGTAGGCAGGGGCTCAATGAGATGCAGTGTACTATATTATTATAGCACCGGAGTTGAGCTTTGACAAATGCAGCGCCCACACTATTTGCCCCGCTGCATAGACTGCAGTAAGCTTGTGCCATGTTGACCCAAATGGCTTGTGCGAGCTGTATCATTGACGACCTGCGCGGCGCTCTGGAAGCAACCGTCACGGATGAAGCAGAGCGCCTGGCTATCCTTTGTGAAGCCTTGTCCTGGATGGGACAGGAGTTCGACCAACAACGCATCCCTTCTTTCTATATCACTCGCGTTCATCGCCTGTTGAAAGAGCGCACAAAGCAAGAGATGCCCTTTCGCGATTTGCGGAAACGGTGCAATGAAGCAGGTTTGGCCCTGCGGGATCAAGTTGCCCGAGAAGTGATGGGGATAGGAAATGATTTGGAACGCTTGCGCCTGTTGGTCTTGTGGGCTATTGCTGGCAACTACCTTGATTTCCGCACCGTGGGAACTGGTTACCATTTGCCCGTAGAGGACATCGCAGCACAACTTTCGCTCGTTGTCAGCGAAGGATTGGCTGTGGACCACGTTGCGGCATTACAGGCGCTGTTGCGCAAACACTGTCGTGTGCTCTATCTGGCCGACAACGTTGGCGAGATCGCCCTGGACACGCTTCTAGTCGCTGAACTGCAACGCTACGGATGTCACATCACCGTAGCAATCAAGGGCGGCCCAATCACCAGCGACGCCGTGTGGGAAGATGCCCACGAGGTGGGCATGGACAAATTGGCCCCGCTCATCCTCACGGGTCCGGACACGCTGGGATTGCCACTGGATGAGATGTCGGCGGACCTGCGCGCGGAACTTGAGCAGACTAATGTGGTGATTAGCAAAGGACAGGCCAACTACTATGCGTGTTCTGAATTAGTCCATAGATATCAGGGATCTTTTCTCTGCCTGCTGCGCACCAAATGCTTGGTCACGGCGCAGAGCTTGGGGCTGGATCGAGCGCGTACCAACGTAGCCGTCTTGCTGGCATCGGGGAATGACTAAAGTCATCGCAATAGTCATGAGGTCATCCGTATTCTCCGTTCCACCCAACGACGCTGAATCGGTGTACTGAGCACGGTGTTCTGTGTTCTAAGATTTGCAGAAATTTTGCTCTGTCGCTATGATGATAAATATCATGAGCAAGATTAAACGAGTCATTCTGATCATATTGGATAGTGTGGGCGTCGGTGCATTGCCCGATGCACATTTGTATGGCGATGAGGGCTCAGATACTCTAGGAAATATGGCAAGAGCGGTAGGGGGTCTGCACCTGCCCAATTTTCAAAAATTGGGGCTTGGCAACATCCATCCTATCCTAGGCGTATCTCCCGAACCATCTCCCCTTGCCGCTTATGGCCGTATGTCAGAATCGTCCGTCGGCAAGGACACCACAATTGGCCACTGGGAAATCGCCGGCGTTATCTCACGCCGTCCATTACCAACCTACCCACATGGATTTCCCCAAGAATTAATCGCAGAGTACGAACGGCGCATCGGACGTAAAGTTCTGGGCAACTATCCCGCTTCTGGCACTGTCATCATTGAAGAGCTCGGACCAGAACACATGCGTACTGGTTTCCCCATCGTTTATACCAGTGCAGACAGTGTCTTCCAGGTAGCTGCCCATGAGGAAGTTATTCCGGTAGAAGAGCTGTACCGCATCTGCCGCATTGCACGCGAGATGCTCACGGGCGAACATAATGTGGGGCGGGTCATTGCGCGTCCCTTTATTGGCATGCCAGGCGCCTTTCAGCGCACCGATAGACGCCGTGACTTTTCCGCAGCACCGCCCGAGCCAACTCTGCTGGATTACATTCTGCAAGCCGGCCAAGCCGTATGGGCAGTAGGTAAAATCGAGGATATCTTTGCTGGACAGGGTATCAGCTACGCTGTTCATACCCATGATAACATGGATGGCGTGGACAAAACTTTAGAGGCTATGGCAAAAGCAGGGCCGGGCCTCATCTTTACCAACCTGGTGGACTTTGATATGGTTTACGGACATCGCAACAACGCGCAAGGCTATGCGGCAGCCCTGCAGGCTGTAGATGAGCGCGTGCCAGAACTCCTCGCTGCATTGCGCAGTGAGGACGTGCTGATCTTTACCGCCGATCATGGCTGCGATCCAACTACGCCCAGCACGGATCACTCTAGAGAGTACGTGCCACTCCTCATCTATGGTGCACAGATCCAAGCAGGAGTCAATCTAGGCACACGCGACACCTTTGCCGACGTAGGGACGACTATTGCTGACTGGCTTGGCATTCAACCACCCAAGGATGGACGTAGCATGGCCAAGGAATTACAGAAACGGCGCATATGCCAACGCGTGACCTCATTGGAAACGGCGATGAGGTGAGAAACTCGGATTGTATGCCATCCAGGGAGGGACAATGGCTGTCAATTTCTTACTCAGGCTACCGCTGTTCTTGGCGTATCTGCTGGGAACAGGCCTCACTTGCATACTAGTACTAAAACGCAGAAACATTAGCAGTGCCCTTGCTTTCCTCGGTTTTGCGCTCCTTGCTGCCGTGCAAGCGGTGGCGCCCTTTACAGCACGCTTGTATGGACGGAGTATGGCTTTGACAAGGGCTGCGTTTGTCTCCGCTTTTGCCACCCTCGTCCTCAACCTCATCTCTGCTGTAGCGGTGATGTGCATCGTTGGCGCTATCGCCCTGGCAACTAGAAACAAGAGGCAATTTTGAGAACTAGCGAGTTCGATTATTACTTGCCCCCCGAGTTAATCGCTCAGACCCCCATTGAGCCGCGCGATGCCTCCAGGCTGCTTGTACTGCATCGCGCTGATGGATGCATTGAACACCGCCGTTTTCGCGATATCGTTACGTATCTGCAAGCTGGCGACTTGTTGGTTGCCAACGATAGCCGTGTTATCCCGGCGCGCTTGTTTGGTCACAAGATACCCAGTGGTGGCAAAGTAGAACTACTGCTCATCAAGAAACGCGATCATGAAACTTGGGAGGTATTGCTGAAACCTGGCCGGCGGGTGAAACCCGGAACAGAGCTAGCTATTCATGCGTTCACAGATATAGGAACTGGTGCGACCTATCCTGCTCCGGAAATCATCGCCCGCGTGTTAGCCTCAACTGAGGGAGGCGGCAGGGTGGTCTCTTTTTCCGCTCCTATCGAGCCCTTGCTCGATCGCATTGGTATGATCCCCTTACCACCTTACATCCACACTCCACTGGAAAATGCCGAACGTTACCAGACCATCTACGCACGGGTGAGTGGTTCCGTAGCCGCACCAACAGCCGGGCTGCACTTTACCCCAGAGTTGGTGCAACAATTGCAGCAACACGGAGTTGAATTCGCCTTCGTCACCCTACATATCAACATGGATACATTCCGTCCAGTGCAGGAAGCGAATATCGAGGAGCACCGCATGTACAGCGAGTACTGTGAGTTGCCGGTGGAGACGAGCGAAGCTATCAACCGCGCGCGAGAAGAAGGGCGGCGGATTATCGCCGTTGGCACAACGACTGTGCGTGTGCTCGAAACAGCGGCTTTGCACCTGCTGGATAGCAAAACTCCATTAAGGCCATTCGCTGGCTTTACCGATCTGTTTATATACCCAGGTTTTCCATTCCGTGTGGTCAGCGCCATGATTACCAATTTTCACTTACCCCGTTCGACATTGCTCATGCTGGTAGCAGCCTTTGCCGGAAAAGATCGGATTGACCGTGCGTACCAGGAAGCTATTCGTGAGCGTTACCGTTTCTATAGTTTCGGCGATGCCATGCTGATCCTGTGAAAGAGCCATGATATCGACAGAGGAAAACAAAGAACACATCCGCATAACCGGTGACTTGGTTATTCCGTCTTCTGAGTTAGAGTTTCGCTTCTCACGCAGCGGAGGCCCAGGAGGGCAAAGGGTTAACCGACGTGAGACACGCGTGGAACTGCTCTTCGATGTGCAGCATTCGCCCAGCCTGAACGACGTACAACGATCTCGCCTCCTCAATCGCCTGGCTGGCTATATAGATAGCGAAGGCATCTTGCGCATTGTGGCCACTACTCATCGCAGTCAGTTGCGCAATCGAGAAGAGGCAATAACACGGTTTGTCCAATTGCTGCAGCGTGGGTTGCGTTCATCCAGACGACGTGTGCCAACAACACCCTCGCCTCAGAGCGTACAGCAGCGCATCGAACGAAAGCGAAGGCGCAGCCAGATCAAAGAATTGCGCAAACACATACCACTAGATCGCTACGAATAAACCCGTTCATTTGACTGTAATTATTTCCTTGTGTTATACTTTGACAAGTCGTATGGGTTATCCATCCATCAGCACAGGAGATTTGCGCCGCTTATGGAAGTCCTGCCTGCTGGTTATGGAGCTTACTCTAATCCATGGGCTGCTGATCTTGCACACAACGCGCTGCAATAGGAGCAAAAATGCCAAGGTACTTTGTCGTCGTAGCGGGCAATATAGGTGCAGGCAAAACATCCCTGGCCAAGTTAATGGCTGCACGCCTGGGCTGGGATGCTTTTTATGAATCGGTGGATGATAATCCCTATCTAGCAGACTTTTACCAGGACATGCGCAAGTGGAGTTTCCACTTGCAGATATTTTTCCTGGGGCATCGAGCAAAAATTCATCGTTACTTGAGCACAGAGCATACTGCCTCTAGTATTCTGGACCGCAGTATTTATGAAGATGCTGAGATATTCGCTCGTGCTTTGCATGCGCTAAATTATCTGGACAAACGAGACCTGAATGCCTATCGCAGCGTGTACGAGGAGGTGATCCGCACCTTGCCGGCACCTCATCTGTTGGTCTATCTACGTGCCTCTGTGCCGACTTTGCTGGCACGCATTCGCCAGCGCAGCCGTGTGATTGAGGCTGGCATTACGGAGGATTATCTGGCTTTGCTCAATTCTTTCTACGAAGACTGGCTACAGCATTTCGATCTGTGCCCAGTGCTCACTATACCAAGCGATGAACTAGATTTTGTGAAACACGATCACCATCTCACTATTATCACGAATCGTGTCCTGGACAGGTTAAAGGGCAAGGAAGAAATCACATTCCAATAGCCGGTCGAATTACAGCACTCTACAGCAAATTTGCGTCTTATGAAAAGTTATGCTAGAATAAATTGGTAGATTTGTGGTCGACAGGGCTAGTATTAGGTTATGAATAAAGGAGTGTACCATGCAGAGGAGATTAGAAGAGTATCTGACATCACTGGAAATAGAGAAAGGCTATTCAGAGAATACGCGTGTTGCCTACAGAAATGACCTACGTCAATTTCTGGAGTTTCTGGAAACCCAGGCAGAACCCAAGGTGAAGAGCTGGGACGAGGTCAAGAAAGAACACCTGATAGCCTATATCCTCAATCTGAAAAAGGAGCGCGAATACGCCTCTACCACAGTGGCGCGCAAGGTAGCAGCCATCAAGTCCTTCTTCCACTTCCTAGTAGCCGACGGGTTAATCAGAGATGATCCAACGGCTACACTGGACTCTCCCCGTGTGAAAAAGTACTTGCCTCGAGCTATTTCTCAACAAGATATCGAGAAACTGCTGGAAGCGGCAAGCAAAACGGATGCCCCCAGATCCCTCCGCGATCGAGCCATACTCGAATTGCTGTATGCTACAGGCATGAGAGTGAGCGAACTCGTGGCGTTGAATGTAGGCGATGTTGACCTGGCTTCTGCGAGCGTCCGTTGCTTCGGCAAGGGGGGTAAGGAGCGGGTGATTCCCATCTATGAGCGGGCCGTGCAAGCTATTGACGCGTATCTGAGCAAGGGCCGTATCCATCTCTTGCGCGACCCAGAGCAGAAGGCGCTCTTCTTGAATCAGCGCGGTCAGCGTCTCACCCGACAGGGATTGTGGTTGATCGTCAAGGGCTATGTCAAAGAGGCCGGTATCCAGGCACAGGTGACCCCACATACCTTGCGCCACTCGTTTGCCACACATATGCTGCGCGGCGGTGCCGACTTGCGCAATGTACAGGAGCTCCTAGGCCACGCCAATATCGCTACAACACAGGTGTACACGCAAGTCAGCAACGAACGGTTGCGCGAAGTGTACGACGAAGCCCATCCGCGCGCGAAGTAGCAAAATGCAAGAGATTTTCTCGAAAACGGATATCCACGAGGCTGTAGAGTTCATCACTAGGAAGGCCAGCCTTCATCCTCGTGTGGGGATCATTCTTGGCTCAGGGCTGGCCTCCCTGTCTACTGAAGTAATGCAGCCTGTGCGCATACCTTATTCTGAAATCCCCCACTTTGTTCCTGCTACAGTGGAAGGCCATCCTGGCGAGTTGGTTATGGGCTTGCTCCAAGGCTGCCCAGTGATCTTGATGTGCGGCCGGGTTCATTATTATGAGGGCTATACTATGCAGCAGATCACCTTCCCTATCCGCGTCATGTGGGCAATGGGGGTAAAATATCTGATTGTGACCAATGCTGCTGGTGGGTTGAACCCAGCTTTTCGACCCGGAGACCTCATGCTCATCACGGATCACATCGGACTGATCAACATGGTCGGTCTCAACCCATTACGCGGACCGAATGACCCAGAGATTGGGCCTCGGTTTCCTGATATGTCGCAAGCCTATGATCCTGAATTGCGTCATATGGCGTTGCAGGCTGCCCGAGACCTGGGTATCCCCTTGCACCAAGGTGTCTATATCATGCTGTGTGGTCCCAGCTACGAAACCCCAGCCGATCTGCGTTTCCTGCGTCTCATTGGTGCTGATGCCGTTGGCATGTCTACAGTGCCCGAGGTTACAGTAGCTCATCACGCTGGCCTCCGCGTACTGGCTATCTCTGGTATAAGCAACGTCGCCCCCATCGAGCCGGGAGCTGCCATAGTTAGCCACGAAGAAGTGCTGGAAGCAGGGAAGATCGTGGTAACGAAACTGGGTCCGCTCATCAAGGAGATTCTCCGCAGATTGGAACAAAAATCAGCCCAGAAGTAGTCTTATCCATAACATCCTAGAAGCAAGGGCATCTAAAAAGCAGCATGCATCGCAGCTATAAGGCATTTCGATTATAGAGGCAATCGTAGATGATTCTCGCGAAAGTACTCTTCCTTATTCAAGCCTATTCGCTCTGGATATATGGGGCGGGCTTCCTGGCGGTGTTGCTGAGCCTACGCGAACTTAGGCAGGCGCAAAAAGACAAAGCGGAAACCATTTTCACCTTGGAGAAGGAACTAGCGACAATCCGTGAGAATCGGGCGCGGACTAGCTTGGTCCTTGCCATCGCCTTGCTGGCTATGGTGACCGTGGTCATATTTGTAGTTATCCCATCCCAGCCCATGCCGCTGGCACAGGAACCTACTCCTACCTCTTTATTGGTCATCGAACTACCAACTAGCACGCCAGCTCCACCCACACCGACCATGACCCGTATTCCCACACGTCCAAGGCCTACCCCTCTACCTCCCACGCCGACCGCGACTGCGACTCAACGGCCACAGCCACCACCTTGCCCCCAACCCGGTGTTCAGATTACCTCTCCTACTATGAACCAGGTTATTTCGGGACGGGTAACCATTTTGGGTACGGCTCAGATTGATCGCTTTCAATTTTATAAAATCGAGTATGGCATGGGTGAAAACCCAACGCAGTGGCATAGCATTGGGGAGGTAAACCGCACCCCAGTGGTGAACGGCGTGCTTGGCATCTGGGATACAACAGGGTTCCCGAATGGCACCTTTGTGCTACGTCTGACAGTAGTGGACATCACAGGAAACTTTCCTCCGCCCTGTGATGTACGAGTTACTATCCAACAGTGATTGATGTAACCAACAATCAGTAAATGCCATTGGACCAAAAGGAAAACAGCCCTTGTAAAAAGACTGCTCCTTTTACGATAACAGAGGCGTACGTTTTATTGACCGTATCCCTCGAAGAGCAATTGACGTCATATTTTTAGAATTTGTGGTAAAATATCATTAGTTAGCAATGGACCTCGTCGCTTTTTGGGGATGGTAAGCATGTCTTATTTACGATGTGCCATCTCACTATTAGACCAGGTAATGAAGGGTAACCTTGGCATCAGAGGAGGTAGTGCATAATGGGCCAGAATCGCATCTCTCCTTATTTCCTTGCCAGGGCAAGACATCTTGCCCTCGCTGTGTTAACCATTGCCATGTTGCTTTCTCTCTTGCCCAATCCAACCAGTCAGGCAGATCCTGCTCTTAGTTTGCCTATGTCTGCTGCAGCTGAACCCATCACTGTTGTCTTCCAAGAAGGTGTCTACCCTGACGCCTTTTACATGGGGGTAGCTGATACTCATATCTCACTCTATGAACCTGCTACAAACTTTGGCACTGCTTCCACCATGCGCATTCATCCTGCATCTGGAGGTCGAGAACGTGGTTTGATCAAATTTGACATCTCGATGATACCCACCACTGCCACCGTGCTCCAGGCTACTTTGTACCTATATGCCTGGTATTGGAGCTATTCCTTCCCTCTCACCATCTATGCCTATAGGGTCAAAAAACACTGGAATGAATGCGAAGCCACTTGGGATCATGCCACCACTACTGATTTCTGGCATACTGCTGGCTGTAGTAACCCAATCTTTGACTATGATCCCCATTCCGCTGTCTCCACTACCGTCTCCAACGAGCAGCAGTACTACTCCTGGGATGTTACCCAGATGGCGCAGCTTTGGGTTACCAATCCGCTTGCTAATGAGGGTGTGCTTCTTGTTGCTGATGGGCTGCATGTGCAATACCAGTTCCGTACCTCGGAGATTCCAGACATGCGTCCGTACCTTGTTGTCACCTATCTTCCCACCGCACCTTCCCCCACTCCTACTTGCTCTGCCACGCCAACTATTACTCCCGTTTACTCACCTACTCCAACCATTACTCCCGTTTACTCACCTACTCCAACTATGACTCCCGTTTACTCACCTACTCCAACTATGACTCCCGTTTACTCACCTACTCCAACCAGAACTTCTACCCCAGCAGGACCTCCTACTCCGACCAACACACCCACTCCGACATCCAAGCCTACACGGGTGCCAACTGTCACGCCTGTCCCTACCCCGATGGAGCGCATTTTCCAGCAAGAGTTCTCGCCTTTTGCCTCTTACTACGGAACTACCGACACCTCACTTGCCTCCTATAGACCCGATACACCTTGGGGAAACGAGGACAGCTTGCGCATCAATGGCCGCGAAAAGGGCACAGAACGCACCCTTATCCGCTTTGATCTCGAGGGTTACATCCCCACTAATGCTCATATCCTCAGTGCCAAGCTCTCCTTATTCGCTTGGTCCAGACGGACCCTCTACGGCATGAGAGTCTCTGCATTTGCTGTCTTACGCCCTTGGGATGAAGCTGCAGCTATCTGGAACAGCACTGGTTATGAGGCATGGGCTATCCCTGGCTGCGAAGCAATAGGCAGCGATCGCGAGGGCACTTTCCTGGCTTCCACCTTCGTCTACTTCATCAACAAATTTTATGATTGGGATGTAACCCCGCTCGTTCAGCGCTGGGTCAGTGATCCATGGACGAATCATGGCATCCTTCTGCTCGGCCAGAACGTGGACCAGGAAATTCGCTTCCGCTCCTCGGAATGGCCTGTGCTGCAGCAACGACCCAAACTAACGGTCATCTACAGCGTGCCATAACCACGGCAGAAGATAAAAAGAGAGCTCGTACTCAGCGGAAGATTCTGGCGGCTTCCAATCGATAATAACTGCGTGGGTCATCGCCAAAATTGCTGTTTGTATGAGAAGGCGGCTCACATACCGCTGAATAGCAGGCAATGCCCCTTGCACATTCCGTTAAGAGACTCCTAAGACGCCCCAGCACAGAACAAAAAGGGAAGTTTCGGCAAACCGCGTAGGGGATCCGCGCGGCGCGAGCACGAAGCGAGGGCATTTCATCCAGCGAGGCCAGCTAATAACGATAACGATTGACCAAATTGCCTAGAGAATTGTAAAGAGAAACAGTATCGTGATCATTGTTCCAAATAAGGATGTTCCGCCCCCAATACAGATCGGTGGCTGTGTCCGACCCCAGGCCGCTGTGCAATCTGACTATAGCTCCTGGGTTGAGGACAAAAGGCGGGAAAGTGTAGCGGTGAAGCGCTTCATCTTCCACATACCAGTTGGTCATGTCCGCGGGTCGTATATCGTAGTTTTTGAAGCATACCCATTCCCCAGTGGGATCCTGGGCAGTGCCACCTTTGAAATTTGAGCAAGCGGGTTCCACACGCACATCCAGTGGCAAAGGCGTTGGTGTTGCCGTGGGCGTGCAGGTAGGAGTGGGTAAGGGTTTGGCAACCAAAGGCATATACAGAAAGTAATCCGGCTCATCTGCCAAGCCAGGTGAGGACAAGGTAAGGCTGAACAGGGCAGCTATACCCAGTCCAATTATCAAGGGAATAAACCACAGTAGGGATTGCCCTTCGGCGAATATCTTTCGCACAGAAATTACCTCAGCGAAGTTGGTGGACGCAGTGAACTCGGCGAAACCCAAACTGTTGTGCGAGGTTGGCGCTGTGGCCACCTAGGCCGAAAGAGCTGACGCCACATCAGCACACGCAGCCTTTGCCATTGTTCCTTCAGCTCCTTCTCCTCAGCTGCATTCAGTCCGGTCTTGCCGAACCTTTGCTTGACGTAACAATGGACTACGTATCGGATGGCTTCCTTGCCTTCGGGAAGCAAAGAAACGAGGGACTCTCCATACTCAATGGGGGTCTGATGCCTGTGATGTACCACGCCAAGCAAACGACCCAGGCGTTGCATCTGTTCGTAGATGCTTGCCGCGGCACTCAGGCCACGCAGGCTGTAAAACCACCACCCTATACAGATCAACGCTATCCCAGCGAGCACTCCGACCAGAGCTAGAGTCCCGTATAACAGCCTCGATTGCCAAAGCTTGCTCGAGGCCAGCGTGATATCCTCAATATCCTCGCTCTCAGCAATCGCCTCATCGCGGCCAAACTTTTCTTCCTCTCCTCCCTGCGACTCCCCTACAAACTGGTCCAGTCCCGGCAAGACCGGAAAGGCACTCTCTTCGGGACGGGCAATCAAGGGCTCAGAAGAAGTAGGCTCAAATTCGATCCAGCCATAGCCTGGGAAATACACCTCAGGCCAGGCGTGAGCATCTAATTGGCGCACTATGTAACTGCGCGAAGCAGCGACATACTCGCCGGATGTGTAACCTTGCGAGACGCGAGCAGGAATGCCTACGGCTCGACACATGACGGCCATAGCTGTAGCGTAGTAGTCGCAATAGCCTCGCCGATTTTCAAAGAGGAACCAATCTACTGCATCTCGGCCCGCAGGAGGCGGATTGATGTATTGATCATAGGTGATGCCGCGCAAATAGTTCTGAATGGCTACTGCCTGATCATAAGGATTATTGGCGTCTTTAACGATCTCTTGACTTAAAAGCCGCACTCTTTCAGGGAAATTCCGCGGAAGTTGCAGATAGCGTTCTTTTATCCACTCGGGGTAATCCGTGCCTGCGGCTCGCAATTGGCTCACCGTCGCTGTAGAAACAAGGGATACAACGGTGTAACTTTGGTTGCGGCGCAGAGGCTTCAAAGCTTGCAGTATGGATACCAAGGCTTCTGCAGTTCGTGATGGTGATATTTGAATAGGCACTGGGTTTCCCCCGATGTAGATCGTGCTTTCAGTGATAACCACCGTGCTTCTCGCCAGGGCAGGCGACGATACTCGAATAGGCATCGGGTTTCCTGTGATAATTACCATATTCCTTATTTCAGGCGGCGATAAATAAGCGAGGCGCACCCTAGCAAACTGATCGACACGCAGCAACTCCCCAGTGAAAAACAATATATCCTCGCCAGATTCTAACATGCGAATTGTATAGGTAATCTCTTTCTGCATCCTTATATAAGGCATCTCACTAGCAAGCCGAGGGTCGTTAGGCTGCAATGTCCATTCCAGGCTATCGGTATTGATCCAGCCACTTCCTGTGTACAGGTCGTAGGCCACGGCGCGTAGGTAGTGAGGTTCCTCAATCTGCACTTCTAAGAGGGGGACATTGCTGAGGGTCACCGCACCGGTCAAAGTCATAGTGCGCCCAAAACGAACCAGGCTCGATGTACCCTGATAATTTAGAGAAGTGAACAAGCGAGTCCAACGGGTCTGCACTTCGTGCCATGGCCCCTCAAATTTTGCCCAGAAGTCAGCCAGCATAGGACTTCTGGCTACAGCCGGGATGCTCCATGCGAGAAAGAGTGCTAATAGCGATACAAGAAAGCCATCGCGCAAGAAGGTCAAGTCCACATCTAGGTTGTAATTGACAGCGGCTTTGCGCCAAAGATCTTGGCGAATGTACACATGCATGCGCACTAATAGCAACAAAGAAAAGAGGCAATAAAGGGCGAAGTATATTGCCAGCCGAGGTGGGGCATAGTAGACGTTCAGCAAACAGGCTATACCTGCGGGCACGATTGCGCCCCAAACCCAGTGGGAACGAAAAACGAACCACACGCTGAAATAACTCAAAAGCCAACTCAGGACGGCCAAAGTAGCGACAAACATGAAATTGGAGAGCCAGACTTCCGCTCCACTAGGGTCTAAAATCCAGGCTAGTATCTGCTGGTACATTGTATGCACTCTGGCCAACAAACCTTGCTCTGGAGCAATGAGATAGGGTGGTACCACAGGCGGACTGAACGCACTGAGCAGCATCGCGGTAACCCATGCAGCACCGAGGATCAGGCTCACCAGATGAGCTATGAGGCCCGGAATGCGCCGTGCTTTGGCCAGAAGCAAGCCTAACCATATAGCGCCTATGGCAATCCACTGCAGTATCGCCAATCCCGCAGTCCATTCGGCCGCGCGCACCGACCAGACCACGCTCAATAGCATGAGCATCAGTAGCAGAAAAGAGGTCCATCCCTCCTGTGGTTTCAGCCTGGATAGGGACATAAAAATTTACCCTTCTTGCAAACGCTCTAACTGGCCTATCCTTTGTCCTTGCCCAGAAGCAGTACAAAGGAGCACTCAGTACTCATATAATTTTAAGCCAATGTTGCAGTTGCTCAAAATGTTTGACAAGCCTATCGAAAGATGTTATCATTCTTGCCATACCAAATGGACAGGCTAGGTTTGCTGCTCTTGAGCCATTCCATACAGATAGATGCCACGCTAGGAAAAAGCGAGTGAGAAAACTCTTCAACTGGTATGAGCAGCTAAGCACGAATCAAAAGCTGCTGTCTCTGTTGCTCACGCTGGTCATATTGGCGACATCGTGCATGTACTGTCTAGGTCTAGCCAGTTTAATTGTGCGCTGGAAGTTGCGACCATCGGCCGTGCTTCCAGAGGCAACCCACACTGCTACACCAACTGAATTCGTTCCTCCCACCCTTGTACCACTGATCACACCGCCTACTCCTTTACCAACTATTACCCCGTTTTCTGGTCAGACGTCGCTGGCAACTCCTACAGGGTTGCCAAGTCCCTCACGGACCGGAACTCCTGCTTTGATTTACACTGCTACAGTTACACCGGTAGTATCACCGACGCAAACGCCGGAGCCCAGTCCTGCCCCAATCGACACCCCCACACCCAACCAGACACCGACAGCTACTAGCACGGTTTCTCCTACGCCCATGCCGACGTTTACGTTTACAGAGACGGTTGCACCCACTCCTTCACCAACAGAGCCGCCGACAGCTACATTGACTCCTACACCAGAGCCAATTTTGACGCCCACGGATACGCCCATGCCATTAGAGACACCCACTACTGCCGCAGCGGATACACCTGCAATTCCCGTTTTGCCAACGGTTGAAGTCACCGTTGTTTGCCAAATGTAGCAGGCGTTTTCAGCACGTAATTGTTTAGATTAATGCTCGTTGCGTTGGGCTGACGATGATTTGGCTTCCACTGCTAATAATCAGCCGTCATGACAGGACTGTGTCCTGTACTGTGAAGTTGCTCGCTGAAAAATTCTTTACCACAAAACTGAACAGTTACAAGAACACAGGGCATTGACAAAAGCGGGAGCTTGCGTTATAATGACAATAGATCCCCCGCATATTTGCTGCTTTTGGCCTGTTGAAGAAACTATCCTAGGGCACGCTCGAGCTTTGTATCATTTGGAGGTTATAGCAACTAGTATTGTACTATGGGCAGCTCAGAAGATTTGTCGCGCTAGTTCGTCTGCTTTCCAGCCTGCTTTGGCTAAACGAATGGAACTATTGCTGTAAGCCAGAGGCCAAGTTGACAAATCACTGCTTTTAGCCATGACTTTAAAGTGAAAGGAGGTGATGGAGGCCCCAGTATACAGGAAACGGATATAAGCCAAGTACAAAACTCGAAATAACCAAGGAGGGAAAAACAAATGAGAAAGGTTTTTGTAAGAAGTTTTGCTCTGTTAACCATCTTGGCCATGCTGCTCGCTGTATTGCCTGCAGCGATATCGGCCCAACCTCCAATTCCTACTCTTGAGGAGACCGCACCAGCCAAATCCAAGTTCTTTAAACCCAAGGATGCACCGAACCCCTTTGATTACAAGCGGTTGCTCAAGCGCGAACAGTTGCTCGTGCAAGGGCGTACGGCTGAGGCAGCAGCTCTAGCCAAGACAGGTAGTGACCGCCTGCTAGTCATCCTGGTTGAGTTTGCGGGCACAGACACAGCGACCTGGAATCCTGGCGACATCTGGGATCCCATTGGCGATCCAGGCGTCGTGGATTACGAGGATTATGGTGACTGCTCGGGCATCATCACCGAGACACAGACCTTCACCTACTCCGGGCCGCTGCACAACCAGATCCCCAGACCTGCCTCCACTACCCACCCCGGCTACAATGCTATTTGGACGGAAGATTTTGGCCAAGAGCACTACTGGAACATGCTTTTCGGCGATGGCGTCTTCATCGAGTACACACTCGGAGATGGCACCCCGGTTACCATTGACCTTCGTGGTTATAGCCTGAGGCAGTACTATGAAGAGCAGTCCAAAGGTTTGTATACGGTTGAGGGTGATGTTATTGGTTGGGTACAGGTACCGCATTCCGAAGCCTGGTATGGTATGGATGCCTGCCCCGGTGCGCGCTCAGCTGGCTACTCGGGAATCGCCGATGGCTTCTTCCCTGGTGGTGGAGACCCCCGCGACTTGGTGAAAGATGCCATTGATGCCTGTGTAGCTGCCTATCCAGATTTTAACTGGGCGCAGTACGATCAGGATGGCGATGGCGTTCTGGATCGAGTTATGATCGTGCACGCTGGCTTGGGCGAGGAAGATAGCACCGCCTTGTTAGCAGAATCAGGAGTTGGCGAGCATGCCATTTGGTCGCATAGCTGGTCGGTATGGCCATTCTATGACATTGGCACCACTGGCTTGAAGATCGGTCCCTATACCATGATGCCAGAAAATGGTAATGTAGGAGTATTCGCCCACGAGTTTGCCCATAACCTAGGTACAATTGACCTCTATGCCTACAACCCTGGGGAGACCTCGCCTGGCTTCTGGACTTTGATGGCCGACGATTGGGGTGGTGGTTGGCCGCAAGGTGCAATACCACCAGGGCTTGACCCCTGGCACAAGTACCTGTTGGGTTGGAACGATCCAGTAGTGCTGAACACGATGAGCCCCGACACAGAAGTTGTCCTGGGCGAGGCTTGCAATCCACCCGACGGTACAGAGGACTCTGTGATCATCAACTTGCCTTCGCAGATCGAGCAACCCGTCGCACCGGCTAGCGGCGAGTACATGTGGTACAGTGGCAGAATGAACTGGCTCGATGCCAAACTGACCCTTGCTGCACCATTGGATCTCAGCTCGGCGACCAGTGCTCAACTCACCTTCAAGACCTGGTATGATATCGAAGAGGGCTGGGACTTTGGCTTTGTGCAGGTATCCACCGATGGCGGCGAAACTTGGACCTCACTGCCTGGCACAACAACTACTGATCAGCACGACCCAGATTGCTACTTTGTCGATGAGATGCCGGGCTACACGGGCTTCAGCGAGGGCTGGCTTGATGAGACGGTGGACCTCAGCGCTTATGCCGGCCAGAGCAATGTCCTGCTGCGTTTCCGCTATGAGACCGACCCCGCTGTCCTCGGCCTAGGCTGGTTCCTGGATAACATTGTCATCAGCGCCGATGGAACGGTGATCTTCTCCGATGATGCCGAAACCGCCAATGGGAAATGGGTAGTGGAAGAATGGACCTGCTTCGACGGCTACTTCTATTATCCGCATTACTACATTGCAGAATGGCGCAATGCCTGTGGCTTCGATGCAGGCTTGGTCAGTGGGCGCTACAACATCAAGGACTTTGGCATGTTGCTGTGGTACCGCAACTTCAAGTACACAGACAATGAGGTGTTCATGTACCTGGCCGATGGCCCTGCCTTTGGGCCCAAGGGCGCCTGCCTGCTCGTTGATGCGCACTTTGAACCTTGGCGCTCCACGACGTCGGATTACGTAAACGAAGTGGCGAACCTGCACGGCCGTATCCAAATGCGCGATGCTGCCTTCGGCCTGCGCGATACAGAGCCATTCCACGTAACTGAGCGTTGGCGCAATTACAACCCCGATGAGGAATTCCCATCTAGGCTTGCCGTGTCCGCCTTTCACGATTCGCTGGGTTGGTATCCGGGCCTTGAGTACGTACCGCGTGGCCCTGGCGATGCACGCTTGATCTGGGCAACCAAAGACTGGGATGCGAGCTGTGTAATTCCTGCCCCAGATCACTATGGCATCGCACCGCCAGAGTATCCAGAGGGCTTTCCCTTGCGCTTCGATGGCACGGAGTATCCAGGTGGCCGTTCTGCCTGGTATTGGTATTCCTCGGGCGTAGGCTACGGTGGCACAACTGGCAACCCCGGCGAGAACAACTATGGTGTGCACATCAAGGTCATCGAGGAAGCTCCTGACCTGTCCTGGGGTAAAGTACTCGTCTGGAACAACACGGATACCTTCCTTGGCGAGATGATGGTGGATAAGACCAGTGCCGCGCCGGGCGACATCCTCACCTATGTAGTCTATATCAAGGATGCTGCCAGCACCAGCGCGCTAGCGACGGTGGACATCCCCATCCCGAAGGGCACTACCTTCGTTGAAGGCTCTCTGACTGGCGCCCAGTTTATGAAAGACCCATTGACACGTAGAGACATGGATGAACGCGGGCGCATCATCTGGGGAGGTCGCGTCGGTGGTAAGGTGCTGCACACGCCCGATGCCTACATCACTTACCAGGTGCAGGTGGATCCGCTTGCGGTAGGCCCCATTGTTAACGAGGCCATCGTGACCATCCGTGGCCGCCAGACTTACCGTCTGACCGCGACAACCAGGCTGCCTTGGGTCACAGCTACCCTCACCGCTCCACAGTTCGTTGGTCCTGTGCGACCAATCCGCTACACTGCTTCGGTAACAAACCAGAGTGGTGCCACGCTGACCAATGTCAATGTGGTCGCAACCTGGACCGGTCCAGCCTACATCATCTGGCCCAACCCGTCTTCCTGGGTGATCCCATCGCTGGCACCTGGTGCTACCTGGACGAGAGAGTTCACTCTGTGGACCTTCTCGACAGCTACCGGCCAGGTAGTAACCACCATCACAGTGTCTCACCCCTGGATCGAGACGGTGACGGCTAGTGCCACAACCACCATTGTGCGCTGAGCTCCTATTGCATCAAAATTAGAGGTAAGGAGGCTAATGGATGCCATCATCCATTAGCTTCCTTTCTCACAATATGGGCCAAGGAAGTACGCCGTTTCCAATCTATATGCACCCTTCGATAAGCAGCCTGTTGACGAGCTCAGTGCAGGCAGCGTACGCTGTGAGTTGCAACAGGAAGATTGAAAGCGGGGTAGCCCATGTGCAATAAGATGCATCATAGAAAGCCCATTGGAGTATCATTAATTGCCTGAAAAATCAACATCGTGTCGTAGCCAGCGAAATAGACCATTGCGTTCACACAAGCATCTACTCATTTTTTTCCAACAAGACGAGACTGGCAGGTGCTTTTCACGGCCATGTCTTTATTTCTGTCTGGCTTTGGCAGTACTTATGGCATTAGCAGTACTTATGCAGCCCATACAGGCACAGGACCCAGCCTCTTCTGCCACGAGCCAAGTCTATTTACAAAGTCAGATCCTGGTCAAATATAAGCAGGCTGATACGCTACCGCACCTATTGACCATGGCCGATGATTCCCAGATACGAATGCTGGCTCAGATTCCTCAACTGGGCGTGATGCTGTGGCAAGTTCCTGCTGGTGCAGAAAAGTCCATAGTAACGCAACTCCAGCTCGATCCATTTGTGCAGTACGCTGAACCGAATTATCAAGCGCACGCCTTGGAAGTGCCCAACGATGAGCAATGGCCCTACCAATGGGCCTTGCCTAAAATCGGCGCTCCACAAGCCTGGGACATTGCCCATTGCCAAGGAACGATTATCGCCGTGCTGGATACAGGTGTTCACCTAGAGCACCCTGACCTTCGCAATATTCTGTGGCAGAATCCAGGAGAAATACCAGACAATGGCATAGACGATGATGGGAATGGCAAAGTGGATGACGTCCACGGCTGGCACTTTTATCAGAATTGCAATATTGGCATTTGCATACCCGCTGAGAATCGTATCATCCAAGATGACAATGGCCATGGCACGCATGTCACTGGCATTGCTGCTGCTGAAACGAACAACGCCATTGGCATTGCCGGGGTCTCTTGGGGTGCACGCGTCATGACGGTCAAAGTGCTAGACCAACATGGCGATGGTTATTATTATGACATTGCTGCTGGTATCGTTTACGCGGTGGACAATGGTGCGCAGATCATCAACCTCAGCCTGGGTGGAGATGAATCCTCGTTTGTGCTCCGAGAAGCGGTCCGTTATGCCTACGAAAGAGGAGTTCTCTTAGTAGCCGCATCTGGCAATAATGGGGGCAGCGTGCTCTACCCTGCCGCGTACCCCGAGGTGATGGCAGTCGCTGCCACTAACTCATATGACCAACGCCTCAGTTTCTCCTGCTATGGTCCTGAAGTGGATATTGCCGCTCCAGGAGAAGCCATTCTCAGCACCTGGCTGCCGCCCTATAGCTACTACTATAAGCGGGGCACCTCCATGGCCGCTGCCCATGTTTCTGGCGCGGCTGCATTGCTTTGGAGTTGGCGACCTGACTTCACTAATGTGCAGATCAAGCAAAGGCTGGAAACCCAAGCAGACGATGTCAATTCAGACCTTTATCCAGGGTTTGATCCCTACATAGGCTGGGGAAGATTGAACCTCTACCGCGCTTTGGCTGGCCTGATGCCAGTCCCTACGCTCACTCCTACTCCACTGCCCTCACCTACACCAAACCCAACGTATACTCCAACGGCAACTCCAACAGCACAACCCGCCCCTACCCCAATCCGTATCTATCGCATCTGGGTACCGTATTTCCACTATTGGCTAACTTCTTCCACTTGGCCAGACTAACTGAAATGTGAATCTTCTGTTCAAAAGCTATATTCTGGAGTGAAAAGATCGCGCCTATACATTGTGCGTGCGAATCAACCCACTGGCTAGGTGCTTGAGATTGCTTCGCCTGCATAAAAATAGGGCCTCGCCAGTCATCTGGCGAGGCCCTGTCAACCGTTACCGGTGCTCTAAGAGCTATCTCCTGCGTATGATCAGGGGTAGATAGAGCCGGCGGCACTCGACAAAGTACGCGTAGCAATATCCCTGCCTCAAGTTCTCTGTATTGACCAACACGGTCGCGGTGCGTGGTTGCGTATCCGAAATCAACGTAGCGAACGCGTATCCGCCCTCTTGTGTGGTGGTTACATACGTATCACCCACACCTAGGAAGTGCCCAAAGTCAGTAACAAAGGTCACGGTAACGCCTGCGCCAACTTCATTACCATAGAAATCAAAGACCTGCGCCGTAATCTGTGATCTCGATAGCCCATCCGCGCAGATAGTGTCTGGATGTGGCCACACCGATATCCTCAAAGGTTCGCCTGGCTTGAAGTACACGTGGGTTGTGCCTACAGCTGAGCCCGCTGTTGCCGTAATGTTGACTCTACCTGCAACAGATTGCGACGTCAGCGTAACCGTAACCAAGCCCCCAACTGTAGTTTGATCCACATACCAACTTGCGGTCTCCAAGAAGATGCCCTTGTCCGTCTGTACTCTTACCGCTGTGCCATCTAGGACTGGCGTACCACTGCAATCATATACCGCAGCCACCACCGTGATATTGTAACCATTGACATCCCCTAGAATCGGTATCTCCTCTGGATCTGCCTGAAGGGTGATATGTCGAGGGAGGCCTGGCCTGATGAAGACATTGACAAAGTCCGATAGAGCAGGGGGCGAAGTGACATCAACCTGCTCTACAAACGTAGGCCAGTCACGTGGCTCGATCTTCTTGTTCCGATCGGCTACGACCGTAGCGGTTACTACTCCCCTCTGAGTGGAGGCGACATGCGGCGAGACAGTCACATAGCCATAATGGGATGCGAATTGGACTTGTGTGCCATCTTTGACCAGGTTGTTACAGACATCGCGCAACGTCGCAGTGACCACTGCCCGTCCTCCGCAGTTGAGGATCGTCGTTGGCGAGATATCCACACTAACGTGATCCGGCTTGCCTGGCTCGATAAGCAGTGTGGTAGTAAAGGTGCGGGAGTCCGCTGTCGCCGAAAGCACAGCCCAATCGGCCTCGCACCCCGTGCGGAAAGTGGCTAGGGCCAGGCCATTAGCCACACTAGTTACCGTGGGCGTAATCGTCCCCAGCGAACTTGTCAAAGTAACGACCGTGCCATCTTGTACGTTGTTGCCCGCACAGTCCCTGATCCGCATCTCGAGTTGATACCACAATCCACCTGCTTGAATTGGAGTTGGCGAAAGCCTAAAAGACGCTGCAGCAGCGAGACCTACCTCCAGGTCAATGTGCTGAGGCCTCATCACCTGATGCCCTACAGGGCCAGCCGTGATATAGACATCGAGGAAACGCTGCCCAAACAGGTAGGCCTTGGTGCGCAGTGTCGAGGTAACCACTCCGTTCACCGTCCGTGCTTCTCTAGGATACATATCCCCACGCTCACCAGGAACCACAAGGAAGGATACATGTGTACCATCTTCCACTAGGTTGTCGAATTCATCCTTGATCGTGGCCCGGATGATCGCTTCATCTCCGCAAACGCGCACCGTCGTCGGATATGCTTCAGAAGTAATCGTGTATGGCAAACCAGCCTGGAAGTATACCTGTGTCGTCGCTGTGGGCCGCCCAGTGGTGGTGATAGCGGCTGTCACTGTAGCGGTGGTCACCGTGGTATCTGAGGCTAGACCAGCAAGGGCAATGCCATTCGTGGTAGTAACGATCACTTCACTTCCCGTGATGCCGCCGGGAGCTTGCAGCGTCCCTGCATCAGTGGTCAACGTAACGGCAGCTCCATGGACCAGATTTGCATACTGGTCCGTGACGGTAACGCGCAGTGTGCTGGTGATGTCGCTCCTGCTCACCCGAATCACGGACGGATGCGCAGAGATAGTGACCGAATAGGGCTCCAGAGCAACGAGCTGTACCCGCGTTGTGCCCCGCGCCGTGCCGGCAGTTGCTGTGATGGTTGTCATGCCCGCCAGTGTGCCCGCGCGCAGCGTGATGGTTGCAAATCCACCCGTGGTGGAACCATATCCAGTTGCGCTCCCGCTCGATGGGAATAGGGTGCCTGCTAGGCTGGTCGTGAAAGTAACTGGCGTGCCGTCAAGCACCGGGTTGTGATACTGATCCCTTACTTCGGCGGTGATCACGGATGTCGCCACCCCATTAGCAGGAATCGCTGTGGGATAAGCAGTAACGGTAATGAATGCCGGAGGATTGGGCACTACTGTGACATCGGCCCAAGCCTGATCATTGCCGACATTGGTATCCGTAACACTGGTGCTGATTTGCACTACATTGGTGCGCAAATCTGGAGTTGATGGCCAGGATGCAGAGGGATCAGGACGCGCTACTAGGGTAATCACTCCCGTTGCACGTGGAGCTAGACTCCCAACATTCCAGACCACATAGGTAATAGGTGGAGAAGGCTGCGGTGCTGGAAGACTGGGCGAAGAACGATGAGACACATATTGGAAATCAGCCGGCAAGGTATCGGTGATCACCACATTCGTTGCACGGGCTGGGCCACTATTCGTGTAGGTAATCACATAGGTTACTTGTTGCCCAGGGCTCAATTGGCTTGGCGAGGCGCTTTTCAAAACGCCCACGTTAGTTCCCTGGAAGAGCACATTTTCGGTATCCGTAACAACGGACTGGACATCCACAAGCGTACAATCCGTGACAATGCGCCCATTGTACACACTTGCCCATACAGTAGCGGTATCGGAAACCAGCGCCGAAGTGAGAAGAGTTACAATGCGTCCCTGCCCAGCCACCGTACCGCCGGAGCGGAAGGCGTCTATCCAGATTGGACCACCCGCTACTGGCGCTACCGTAATCGTGTGTGGTCCTGTAGCGCTCAGCGCATTGGTAATGACTTCCTCCACACGCCACTCAATGGTCCCGATGGAGGTGGACATGTCAATCCTCTTGCTGGCAGTCGTGCTCCCATCAATGAACACATCGGCTTGACCACCACCTGGAACCTTGAGGTATACCAGCGATACAGCCGTGCCGTTAAAACTCCAAGAAACCCTAGCAGCAGGATCGCCTGTCCCAGCGTACTGACCTCCACTGGCGCAGGCGTGTGAACCAGGGCCCCAAGAACCTGACCAAGAGATGGATGGATCGCTCTCTTCCACATATGCATAAGGAACACTGCCCAACGTAGTGGTAATCCCAATCATCGTGCCATTCGACACGGGGCTTCCGAAGAAATCATACGCTGTCGCTGTAACGACAGCAGTTGAAACGCCATCAGCCGGCAAAGTGAGAGGTACCACTTGCACATCAACCCGAGCGGGCACACAAATTGCTGGCTCATAGGTGACCAGCCCCAATGCGGCCGAATCATAATCGTGGTAGATCTCATCCTCGATCTCACGCCATGTGCACACGCCCCAATAGTTGTGCGTTGCTGTGATATTGGGCGAGTAACCTGTCAAGCGCACCTCATATCCAGTGTTGTTATAGATGCGGTTGGAGTTGGCAAGGCTTCCACCGATCGTTATCTGACGCAGTGAGGCGCTCCCACCCGTTCGCCGGACGCGAATGCCCGTCGAGTTGCCAGTGATCTCGTTGCGGTATAGGTTCACCTTCTGGATGATATTAGTGCCACTATCTTGCAGGATAAGCACGCCTTCTGTGCAGCCTCTAAGTGTATTGTTCGCTAGCACCAAGTCCCCCGCTGCATTGTAGACAAAAATACCTGCTTCGCCACTGCCTCCTGAACCGGTGATATTGTTCCCCATCACCGTTGTTCCTGTATATGAATCGTGAATCTGAATATCATAGTCAGCAGCAGGTCCGCCATTTCCATATAAAGTATTGCTCAACACGGACGTGGAGGCAGGGGCACTAGTCGGAAATTCCTGTATCCATATTCCCCTCTTGGTATTGCTATAGACCTGGTTGTAGCTCACTTCCCCACTAGCCCGATAGAACACAATTCCATTTCCAAAACCGCGGACAATGTTGTTCGTGACGCGATAGTTCACAATTTCCCAGTTCCACAGCCCCGTGCTTCCGTCAGCAATGCCCCACTCGGCGCCATTGCTCTCTATAGTGAAGCCTTTCACTGTGGCTCCGCTAGCCAGCATCCATACTGCAGTGCCTGCAGAAGCTGTAACAGTGATTACCGTGGAAGATGCTCCGCCAGTGCTGGTCAGCGTGATACCCTTGGTCACTGTAATCGGCCCCACGTAAGTACCCGGCTTGACCCATACCGTTCCATTGCTCGCTACCGCGAGAAGGCCGTCTTGAATGCGATTGAAAGCATTCACTCCCCACAATTTACCATCATTCATACCCATATCATAGTAGTCATCATCCACCCATACTTCCAACGGGGCGAACTTCACTGCATCAGCAATCACATAACCAGGAGTAGGAGTGCCTGATGGTGTTGTAGCATCGCTAAGTTGCACGTAATCGAAATACGTGTTACCCAGGAAGCGATAGGTCCCCAGGAGCACCCAATCGGAATTAGCGCCAGCAGAACCATCTGAGCCATCCGCCAGCAATCGCTGATTGATCCGATGCGTTCTCACGCCACCAGCATGGTAGACTTTGTACTCTACATCGTCGCGCCGATTAGCAAAGGCATAGTAATGGACCCATACCTCATACCAACCTGTCTGCAGGTCTGGATGCCACTCCGCCCAATCGCCGCTGTTATTGGCCAGTGCATACAAGTAGTCGTTATTCCAACCACCGCTGCCAGTCACAGTTACCCAGTCTGTGGTTAGTGACCTCCGAAAATAGGGATACGGATCGCCGTCGTCAACAATGTACCCAGTGCGAGATGGACCCAAAAGCATCGAAGCATCACCCAACAACGGGGATAGGGCTTTGTCGGACTGGGCTGACCCCGGCGTCTGCGCTAGAGCAGGTAGTAAAGCCAGCGCTCCAAAGAGGACGCTTAACAAAAACAAGAAAACAAGCGCTGACTTGATCATTCGCAGCCTGTGGTTCATGTTCATCCTCCTACGTGGCAATCAGGTATGTACAGTCCATACCAGATGACGTGATAAAGCAGTCAAAGATACGGTTCTATCACGCATACCCTCCCGCAGGTCAAGAACCTGCGGGAGGGTTTTCAGTTCATTAGCGTCGGTGGTTCTTCATAATGATGGGCAAGCGCACAGTCCAATACCGCCTCGGTGTCGGCGTAGGTGTAGGCGTCGGCGTAGGCGTGGGCACGAAGTAAAAGTCCACATAGGTCTCACCCCGTCTGCCGCCAGCCGTTGCCGCCACGCGCGCCATGCCAGGTGTTGTGTTGGAAATCAATACCGCTCTGGCCCTACCACCACCTGTATAGGTCGTGTACGACGTCCCCGTTTCGAAGCGGCCCAGGTCGGTGGAGAAGACTACTACGATCCCGTCTGCGACGTAGTTGCCATAGCGATCCTTGATCTCCGCATCTATGGTCGAAGTGGACACGCCATTGGCCGCAATGGACAGTGGATTGGCCGTCAGCGCGATGTCAAAGGGCGCTTCGGGGATGTATTCGACAATCACTACGCCTTCGCGCTCGCCTGAGTTCACTCTAATGGTCGCCCGACCTGTTTCATTGGGTGAGGTCAGGGTGGCGTATGCCCAGCCATTGGCTGTACTGGTTGTCTGCGGCGTCAGGCTTCCTCCACCAGAAACCAAGGTAAAGGTCACTGTTGTTCCCTCAGCCACTGGATAGTTGCCGCAATCCAAGACTCTTACTTTGATTGTGGCGCGTTTTCCACCAACCAGCAGACGCGGTGGCTCAGCAGCCGGTGTGCCTTGCTCAAAATGATCCGGCGGCCCTTCCGTGAAGTAGACGGAAACCTGAGTGAAGAAGGTGTCACGCCCTGCCGGCCAAGCACGGACATAGGCCGGACCTGGCTTCGCTCCAGATGCGATGATGGCCTGAGCTACCCCGTTCGTTGTCCGTCCACCATCTATTGGCTCCGCGCTTCCCACCGGATAGACATTGAATACCACAACCGTGCCATCGCGGACTGGGTTGCCATAGCGATCCCTCACCACCGCGCGGGCAAGCGCCGTGCTACCACAGCCGATAATGAGTTCTGGCTCTACAGTGAGTGAGATTGTCCAGGGTTCCAACGGCTCGAAAGTGATGATCACTGCTGCTTCGTTTGGCCCAATGGTGGCCCGCACAATAGCCTGGCCAGACTGCGTGGAATGCAAGGCGGCAAAAGCCCTTCCACCGAGCGTGGAGGTGAAGGTTCTGGTGATCCCACTGTCTGTAAAGTTACCCAGTGAGGTAGTGAATGTAACCACCGTTCCATCCAATACAGGGTTGCCAAACTCGTCCCGAGCCGTCACGGTTATGCGCACCGTATTGCTCACCGGCACAGTGGTGGGATAAGCAGCAATGCTCAGCCGTGGTTCACCCGGTACAAAACGGACGGTAGTGGTGCCACTGACCGTGCCTGCTGTGGCAACGACGGTTGCGGTAACAGGCGTAGTACCTGACACGAGTAGCGCAGAAGCCCTGCCGTTCACCGTACCTGCGACCGATGGTGCAATCGTACCTGCATCCGTGCTGAAGGACACAGTAGTGCCATCGGCGACCCAGTTGCCACATGGATCTGTCACCCATGCCTCGATGACCGAAGTGGCTCCGCCTACCGGTATCACTGCAGGAACTGCGCTAACGCTTACTGAAGCGGGACCTTCCGGTGTAAAGACTACTTCAGTAGTAGCCACAAGGGAGTCCACCGTAGCCGTGACTATGGCTGTACCCGCTACAGCTCCTGCAGTCAGGTTCACCGTAGCTACGCCATCGGTCGTATAGCGTACCCGCTCCTGTACCGTTGGGAACCCTCCCAAACTAGTCGTGAACGTGACCGGTGTCCCGTTGCGCACAGGGTTACCGTACATATCGCGGACTTCGGCCCGTAGCTGAGATACATTGCCGCTGGTCGTGCAATTAACCGCAATATTTCGTGGCGTGGCCGTAAGCGAGATGGTCACTGGCGCACCAGGCACGATGATCTTGGTGATCCAACTGCTATTGTTCGTAGGCGCATGGTCCACCGTCAGAGAGGCAATGGTGGCCGTGTTCGTGAGCACCGTTTCGGACGGCCAGTAACGTCCTTGATCTTCAGTTACCGTGCCGCCAAAGATAATGACCCCGCTCTGCCTGGCTGGCAAGGAGCCAATATCCCAGTGATACTGCAAGTGCTCAACAATAGTCTCAGGCGTCACACTGAAGAAGACATCCTGGAGCCAGCCACTGTTGATCACACCGTCATGAATCACATCCTCAATGTACGCGTTGGTAGCAGTGATAGGCCCACGGTTCTCATAGCGCAGCGTGAAGGTAATCCTCTGCCCAATGGACACCGCACCTGCAGGTTCAACGGTCTTGGTGATCACCAAATCTGCGGGATCAAATTGCACATTCACATAGCCCGGTAACAACACCGGTACGATGCCCACCGTCTCCGATACTGCGGTGGCAGCTACGATGGCTGTGCCTACCGTCTGTTCTGAAGTGAGCACCGCTGAGACTTGCCCACCACTGGTGGTCGCACCCGAACGCACGGCATCTATCCATATCGGGCCAGTACCTGTGCGATGTGTTATCCTCAAAATATGGGGTGCCATAGGATCGCCTGCCCAGGTGTAGATTTTCTCCGCCCGCCAGGTAAGTGTGCCTCCCATATTGATTGCTCCAAGCGGGTTGCCGTCCAGCGATACGTCGGCCCACCCGCCACCTGGAGCGCGACGATAGATGATAGAGACGCCATTCCCGTAGAAGCTCCATAGGGCTGACGCCCCATCGAGGGTCGTCGAGATATACGTACCACCGCTGGCCGCTGCATCGGATACCGTAGCCCAGCTCCCACTAGGCGATTGTGTCAACTGCGGGTCTTCGCCATACCCATAAATCAGCGAACCCAGAGATGTGGTAAAGCCCACAAAGACACCATCCGGAACAATGTACCCGGCGGTATCCAGCACCCGTGCCGTGATGTTAGATGTAGACACGCCATCTGCTGGGATAGCCATTGGATCAGCTACTGCCACGCATTGTGCTGCTGGGCCAATGTTGATCCAGACATAGCCCTCGCCTGTCGCACTGCCTGCCGTGGCGCTGATCACAGCCATGCCCGTAGCCGACTGGCTGTAGAAGGTAACCGTTGCCTGCCCATTCCCATCTGTAGTGCGCGTCGTATGCGTCATCACAGATGCAGCGCTGAAGCTACCAATGCTGGTAGTAATGTATACCGTAGTGCCTTCCACTGAATTGCCGCCCCGATCCAGAACGGTGATGCGCACCGTCGAAGAAGAATTGACCAAGATATGCGTCGGGGTTGCAGTAACAGTTACAGTGAACGGCGGGCCGGCCACCAAGCGAACGTCTTTCTCAGCGTTATTGTTCTCTGGATTCGTTTCGGTAGTCAAAGAGCGAATGGAGGCCGTGTTCGTAACCCAACCTAGCCAGGCTTTGCAATCATTCCGTGCCGTAAGTGTGATAACCCCACGTGCGCCTGGTTGCATGTCCCCTACGCGCCATACCCAGATATTGTCGGCCGGATTGTCTGGCTGGCCCAGGTAGGGCGAGGAAGAAGAACTTACGTAGGTCAGTTCACTGGGCAACGTATCTGTAATGAGTGCATTTGTTGCCTGTGCCTGCCCGGTGTTGGTGTAGTACAGCGTGAAGATCGCCAGTTCGTCAGGCGCTATATTGGTGCGGTTCACAGACTTGCTAATGGTCAGCTCTGCGCATTGGAAGTGAACCGTTGTATCCCGTGACACCAAGTCGCTAGGCCCTACCTCCATCCGGCTGTCCACTGCTGTGGCCCTTACCGTAGCCGTCAGACACTCTTGCGCTGAAGTCAGCAATGCCGTAGCGACACCATCCAGCGTTGTAGTGCCTGACCGCAAGGCATCCAGCCAGATACGACCGGTGATACATTCGATGCGGATGGTATGCATCACAGATGGATCGAGCCCGCCAATCACCGTCTCCCGTCGCCACAGGGTGCTGCCAGCGCTCATGTCAATGATCTTGGCTTGCATATCATCGATTAACACGCGCGCCAGACCGCCACCAACATCGCGCCTGTAGATCAACGAAACGGCACTGCCCATAAATTGCCAGCTAGCCCAAGCACCGGGATTGTCGGTGTAGATGTGGTAGCGACCACTGGCGTTTACATTGTAGGACGGCGCTGACCAATCACCGGCGGATTTCTCAACTTGTGCACTCTCTGCTTCTACATAGTCATACGGCAGTGAGCCCAACGTTGTGGTAAAGCCCACCATCGTGCCATCGTAGATAACATTGTCGAAACCATCGCGCACAAGGGCAGTGACCAGCGAGGTGGATACGCCATCAGCCGGAATGGCTGTCGGCGAGCGATCCAACAGCATACTCGCAGGCAATCCGGACATGATCTGAACCGGCACCGATCGCGACAGCGACCCGACGGTGGCTGTTACCCAGATCGTACCCGCAACACTGCCAGAGGTCAGGGTGGTGTAGTGCGAACCATTAGCCTGGAGCACGCGGGACGTCGGTGCGACCGCAGCCGTGCCAAGCAGGCTCCAGGTAAAGGTGACCACTTGTCCTGCACAGGGATTGCCGTAGGAGTCTGTCGCCGTTACCAAGATCGTCGCCTGGGTAGGCGATCCACCTGTCACCCAGATGCTGGCTGGCGTGGCACTCATGGTGATAGTATATGGCGCACCAGCAATGAAATCTACCCAGGTTGATGCTGTACCTGCTGAGGGCGTCGTAGCAGTGATATAGGAGCGTCCCACTATCGTAGCAGATCGCAGGACAGCTGTAGCCTCTCCATTGAAGGTCGAGCGCACTACAGGTGGCGTGCCAAGAGAGCCCAGACTATTGGTGAAGGTAATCACTGTTCCATTCAAAACATTGTACACAGGAATGCACGTGGCACAACGCATGGTCGCAGTAATGTTTGCGGTAGATACACCGTCGGCGACGATGGCTGTGGGTGCACGTGCTAAAGACAGCACAATCGGCGGAGTATAGTCTACGTTGGCACCGAGGCCAGTGAAGATGTCATACCCGGTGTCCGCTGGATTCGTGCTCGTTCTGGGCGAGTTGCGACCCCACCAGTTGCCCTCAGCATCGGCGGCAGCCGATGTGACATTGTTGTAAATGCCAAACCTGCCGTTGAAATAGATGCTATTGCCATGGATCTCCGCCGGTCCACCAGCCGTATAGCCATTAGCGGACAGCCAGATGCCATGGTTCAGGTTGTTAATGATCAAGTTGTTCTCGATAACAGGCCGTACATTGCCGCCATCAAGGGCCACACCGGCCGTATTGGCGAGCGTCCCACCACCAGCCTGCACGTACGTAATGGTATTGCCTTCTACACGTGTGTCAGTGGTGCCATTGAGGGCAATGCCACCAAGATCAAAGCCTCCACCTGTACCGCGATTGGTGTTGGAGACGGTATTGCTCAGAACGCGCGTGTTCACCATCCCAACGCCGATGCGAATACCATCCCAACCTACGTTATAGATATTATTCAGCGCAACAACGTTATCGTTGCCTGTTGCTGATGAACTGAACAGGCGCAATCCAAACCCAGCGTTTTCATAGATATGGTTGTTGCGAATTTGGTTATTGCTACCGGTGTCCAGATCGAAACCAAATCCGCTGTTGTGGTGGAATGCATTGTCGGCAAAATAGCCATTGTTGACATGAGTTGCGGTAATCGCACCCGTAGCACACCCTGTAATCACGTTCTGAGTAATGGTGATCCCCTGGATAGGATTGACACTGCGGCCAGCCAAGTGGATGCCATACGCAAAATTGCGGATAGCAAACCCTTCGATAGTTGTGCCATCTCCCAAATGGTTCACGGAAATGCCATTGCCTGTGCCAGTGCCAACCAAAGCAGTAGTACCACCACTCCCTGCACCATCCAAGTGTACCGGCTTGCC
This sequence comes from Chloroflexota bacterium, assembly GCA_014360905.1. NCBI lineage: Bacteria > Bacillati > Chloroflexota > Chloroflexota bacterium. The sequence continues at coordinate 56,818 of JACIWW010000007.1, read as the reverse complement.
TACCGAAACTGGGCCGGTATACGTACCGTCAGCCACGTGTACTATGCCACCGCTAGCAACAGCCGTAACACCGTCCGGGATATTGTCGAAAGCATCGAAGCCCCACTGATGCCCATCGTTAGGGCACGTACTACAGTAGTCATCATCCACCCATACCTCGGTGGGAGCCAGGAACTGCACATTCACCGTACGCGTCGGGAAGGAGCTGGCAACTCTGACAATCCCTGGGAGGTCAATCCCGGTGGCCCAAACAGTAGCCACCGTAGGTGGTAGCGGCGCGGAAGTGAGCCGAGCAATTGCCTGGCCATTCCGAGTCGCTGCACCAGATCGAAAGGCATCAAGTCGAATCGTACCTGATTGCGTTGTGACCTCGATCTCATGCCACGTATCCAGATCTAGATCCACTGCAATCACCTGCTCGACCCAAGCTGCACTGCCACTGGTATCGATAGTGATCGGAGTAGCGCCATCAATGCGCACCAGCATAGTTCCGCCGCTGGCAAAGCGTCGGTAGATCACGGATACCGCTTCACCTCTGAAGCTCCAACGCGCGGAAGCACCAGTTGTACTGGTCTGGATGTACTGGCCGCCGCTGGCACTACCGTCCGACACTGTTGACCACCCAGCAGACTTGTTAACGCTTGCGGACTCGGCTTCCACATAATCGTGAATCAAGGAGCCCGCCGTAGTCGTGAATCCCACCATGGTGCCATCTGGCACCAAGTTGTTATACTGATCCTTGACAACGGCAGTAAGCAGTGCTATAGCGAGGCCATTGGCAGGTAGAGTGCTTGGGTTGGCGATCAAAGAGGTAATGGTAAATGGAGGCCCAGCCGTAATCTCCACATAGTCAAAGCCCATGACCAAACCCCGATACGCCCAAACTGTCGCGATGCCCGGAGTAATGCCGGCATACAAAGTAGTGGTTGCCACTCCAGTCGCATCCGTACCGTTTACGGTAGGAGAAACACTGCCCAACGAAGTATCAAAGTTAATGAGAGTGCCAGGCAGCACGGGGTTGCCATACCTGTCTCTCACATTGGCAGTAATCGCTGCGGTGCTGCCAACAGTAATGCGATGAGGGTATGCTGTCACATCAATGAAAGCTGGACCCAATGGCAAAATGGTTACGGTGGTTGTAGCCACACCAGCATTAGGCACAGTACCAGTAATTATGGCCGTACCTGCGATAGTCCCTGGAGTGAACAACACCGTTACTTGACCGCTATTCAGCGTGTCAGTGACCATGGACCGCGGGGGATCACCTAACAGCCCCAGACTGCTGGTAAAGGTAATCGGTGTGGCATCAAAGATGAAACAGCCTCCCCCAGAACCAGTCGCTGTAATGACAATAGCGCTGCTGCCCGCGTCAACTGTCGGCTGCGATGGCGTCAAAGCCACCGTAATCCAAGGTGTATAATCCACATTCGTAGGAGGACGGTAGATGTCACGCGGCGCTGACGTTCCTGTGGTCGGTGTGTTGCGCCCCCACCAGTTGCCTTCAGCATTGACAGTCGTTGCCTGGGTATTCCGTATTCCAAAGCGGAGGTTGCCATAGATGTGGTTACAGTTAATGACTGGTGGCAAACTGGCATCAAAGCCCCACAGTAGCACGCCATCGTTGGTGTTGTACCAGATGTGGTTGTAGCGAATTACCGCGCCCCTGTCTGTCCCTCCGACCCAGATGCCGGCCGTGTCGGTGCTTCCACCAGCATCACGCACATCGGAGACATCGTTGTATTCAACGGTTGTATTCGTGGTAGTGTAAAGTACGATGCCACCTTCGTTGAAACCGGATGGGCTGTTCATCTTGTTGGTCGTGCGCACGGTGTTCTGCAAAACAAGCGTATTGGTACAGGCATCCCCGACAACAATGCCGTTCCAATCAATGTCATGCACATTGTTGTAAGATATTTCCGTGCCCAACGCGTTGCGGATGCGCAGACCAAAGCCAGCAATGCCATAGATGTGGTTGTTCACGATGCGGTTGGAATCACCCACATACAGGTCAAAGCCGAATCCACTGTTATTATAAATGACGTTATCGGCAAAGTAGCCATTGTTGAGATAGGTCGCAGTGATGGCTCCCGTGGCGCAACCTGTGATCACATTGTTTGCAAAGGTGATGCCTTCAATTCGGTTGGCACTTCGTCCATCCAGATGCACGCCATAGCCAAAATTGCGCACAGTAAAGCCCTCGATGGTTACTCCATCGGCAAAACGCTCTACTTGGATGCCGTTACCCGTACCAGAACCTACGATGAATGTGTTGGCTGCTCCATCACCAAGCAGGTTCAATGTCTTGGTGATGACCACTTGGGATGCATAGGTGCCTGTCAGCACCTGCACCGTGCCGCCTTCCTTAACGGCTGCAACTCCCTTCGGAATCGTATCAAAGGCATCCGAGCCAATAGTTACTATGCCACTACCATGCTCTGGGGGCAGGGTAACTGTTGTGCCATTCGGTAGGCCGACCCAGTCATCATTCACCCACACGATATCGGCCTGGGTGAAAGTGACCACGGTCGTCACAACTAGATTGGGCAGCACCGGATGTCCAAGGCGAGATGTCGCATAAACCGTGCCTGTATAGACCTGAGGCCCCAGTATCACCAATGCCGGCGCGCGCAGAATAGCCCGCGCCACACCGCCACTGCTAACCGTACCAGAGCGGAAGGCATCCAATCGAATCTGGTCCGTTAGGCAGACCACCTCGATTTGATGGGTGATGGCGGGGTTCAGGTTGATGGCAATCACCCGCTCCAGCCAAGCTGGGCTACCATTCGTATCAATGTCCACAGGCGTACCACCATCCACGCGCACACGCATAACCCCACCACCAGAGAAGCGCCGGTAAATCAGAGACACAGCTTCGCCTCTGAAGAGCCAATAAGCAACGTCTCCGGCTGTGCTGGTGCGGATATAAGCACCCCCGCTAGCGCTGCCGTCGAGGATCGTTGTCCATCCAGCCGAGGTGACAACAGCCGCGGATTCGGCTTCGACAAAGTCCTGGTTCACAATCGTACCGCGCGTAGTAGTAAACGCTACCATCGTGCCATCTGGCACAGGATAACCAAGACAATCTCGCAGGGTCACCGTAATGGTGGAAGTAGCAATGCCATTGGCTGGCAGCGAAGAGGGATTGGCAAGGATATCCGCGGTGGAAGGCGGGCCAGCTGTAACCGTGATATAGGTTGCGGTTGTCAGCGTTGTCCCAGCAGTAGCTGTAACTATAGCAGTGCCAGTTAAACCTGCTGCGGTGAAAGTCGTCGCCGCAATTCCGGTTCCTACCTGAGTCGTAGCAGTGCTCGGGAAAACGCTGCCCAAAGCATTGCTGGTGAAGGTGATCAGCACTCCCGGGACAGGATTGGCATAGAAATCCCTGACGGTTGCAGTGACAACAGACCGATTCTGTGCACTATCACAGACGTTCGGGATCGTACTCGGCATAGCGACCAGGGATAAGCTGTAAGGATCTCCAGCGGTCAGAGTCACCGTAACGATCTGCCCTTCAATCCCGGGTTCAGCGGTACCCGTGATCGTCGCCACGCCAGCCAGAGTACCTGCGGTCAAAATCGTGTTCGCTCGTCCACCACCAAAAGCGGCAAAAGCAGGCGAGACGCTAGTATTCAAATCGCTGGTGAAAGTAATCCAAGTGCCATCCAGGATGTAATAGCCGCCACCACTGGCAGTTGCGGTGATAGTGGAGGTGGCTACGCCATTTGCCGGAATAGATGTTGGTGCTGCAGTCAGGGTGAGAGAGATAGGCGGCGAATAATACACACTTGCCGCAGTACGGATGTCTGCTGGGGTGCTTGGGCCAAAGATCGGTTCATTGCGCCCCCACCAGTTCCCTTCGGCATGTACACGGGTGGCAAGCCGGTTATTCAGACCAAAGAGACTGTTACCATAGATGCTATTCCCATGGATGACTGGAATTCCAGTACAAGCCGTGATGTAGATGCCATGTCCAATACCATTCTGGATGAGGTTGCTCTCAACTGTGATAGGAGCCGTGTTGTTAAACAAGTAGACTCCCGCAGCATCTGCGCGGTTGCCCATGGCATTCGAGGCGCCAGAGATGCGGTTCTGACGAACCTCACTGCCTGTGGTAATGCCCATCAACACAATTCCACCGAGGTTGTGATAGCTATCCGGGGGAGTTCCAGCACCATTAAGCCAGGCCTGGTTCGTATTGACAATAGTGTTAGCAGCGATATAAACGTCCGAGGACACAGTGCCGCTTATCAATACGCCATCCCACCAAAGATCGTGCAGGTCATTGCCATAGACACCATTACGCTGTGTCTGGCCAACGAGTTCGATGCCTACGTTTTGGTTGTTGTTGATGTCATTATTGTCTATGGAATTACCATCGCCAGTGTTCAGTTTGACCCCAAAGCCCAGGTTGTTGGAAATATTGTTATAACAAATCGTATTCCCGTGCGAATTTTCCAGGTAGATGCCGTTATTGCCTAAGGAGATGTCGTTACTGCAAATCGTGCTGGTGTAGACGTAACTGCCCCACAGAGCATATGACTGGTTGCTTTCAAACGCGTTGTAGACGATCGTCGCGTTATAGACCCGTGGGACAGGACCTGTGCCTGTACCGCGTAGATAGATACCCGTGTCAAAATTCTGGACTGTAACGCCCTGAATCGTGACATTATCGGCACGGTCAATGTAGAAGCCGCGACTACCGGCAGCTCCCTCGCCAACGACAAATACAACGTTGCTTCCACTTCCCAACACCTTAAGAGGCTTGGCAATCGTCACGCTTTCGGCATAGGTTCCTGCTAGTACATGGACAATGCCATTGCTGAGAACTCCATTTACTCCACCTTGGATCGTGTTGAAAGCATTGTAATTCCAGGTATGCCCGTCATTGTAACAGGTGCTGCAATAGTCATCGTCCACCCAAACCTCGCTGGAACCAGGGAAGGAAACCGTGGTCGTGCCATGGGGCCAGCTCGGAGCATAGCCAATCACGTCAGCCCCAATAGCTGTGGCGTGTACTGTAGCTGTACCAGGGAGCATGGGCGCACGCAGTGCTGCCGTGGCGACGCCATTGGTGGTTACAGTGCCTGACCGGAAAGCATCCAGCCAGATGCGCCCTCCACCTGCATGGCGGATACGTAGCGTATGTACTCCAGGCGTCAAGGTATTGGTGAGTTGACGTTCAACTTGCCACTGCATAGATGCGCTGGCAAAGTTAATCGTCGCCAGGTATATCCCGTCAATGCTGACATCAGCCGACCCACCGCTCACATTGGTGCCATAAACGAATGAAATGGCCTCACCGCTGAATGTCCAGGAAACCTCATCTCCAGGAGTATCAGAGTAGATATAAGCCCCACCACTTGCTGATGCATCCAGCCCCGTATTCCAGGAGCCCGCCTTCGTTACGGAGGCGCTCTCGGCTTGAACGTAGTCATAGGGCAAAGTGCCGTATGTTGTCGTAAGCCCAACCATAGTGCCGTCAGCAGCCATGTTTCCAAATCGATCGGTGACGGTTACCATGATCGTCGAGATCGAGATGCCATCCCATGGCACTTCTGTGGGATCCGCGGTGACAGTCAGCGTGTAGGGTGGACCAGCACGGCCAGGAGTGAGAACCCAACGCACAGCGTCGGCACAGGTATCGCCTGTACTAGAAGTGTTCAGTTCAACGTATTCTCCATTAGCGGCAGCGGTACCTGCTCGGAATGGATAATAACCGAGAGAATACCAACCAGACGCAGAAAAAGCGGGTACTGTGTCGCCATTCGCATCCTTGGTCTGGTCTACCGCAATGATGACATTCCCTCCGTAGTAGTGAATTGTGTAGGGGACAGCTACTGGCCGATTCGGATGCACACTCCAGTGTGCTAGCACCTCGTATATACCATCTTGCGGCAATGGGCTACCCAAGCATGGGGAGAAACTGGCTGTGCCTGTCAAGTAACCCGTCGTCTCGTATCTGTAGCTCCCCCCGTATCCTCCTCCCCCGATAGCAGTTTGCCATTGCTCAGGAGGATAATCACTGTAGCAGGCAGAGGTATTGTCTATGACCACGGCAGGTACGTAAGGTGTAACGGTAGGTGTGGGTGTTGGAGTAGCAGTGCGAGTCGGTGTGGCTACTGGCGTCGTCGTCTGTGTCGGGGTTGGTGTGGGCATTGGTGCGGAAGTCCAGGAAACGATCAGTTTAGGCCTTACATCCGGAGTAGGATATTGAGAACTGAAATAGTAATAAATCACAGCAGGTTCTGGGCCTACGAGAAGGAAGCCCTTGTTAGAAGCAGGGTCAGAAACCCAGTTTTGCACAATGGAGGTCACATCGAACCGATGCCATTCTCCATAATTTGAGACAGTAGTAACAAATGCAGGCGTGGGGAAACGATCCGTTACCGGATCATTGCATCCTGCACTGCCCCAGAGATCAGTCGCTGTTGCTTTCTCCCAAGTTGCTCCCAATTCCGTCCATGTGCGCTTCACTTGGTAGACTTCGATGGACATATCGCGGACCATATTTCGATCATAACAGTAGATAGCAAGCTCAGCACTAATAACGCTCGCACCAACGGGTATGCCGCCAGGAGTCAGGTCAAAGTAAAGCAGCGAGCGCCAAGCTCCGATTTGTCCGATTACCACGCGAACCTCAGTCCCACCATTCAGTGTGGGATTCCACTGGTTTATGTACGTATCATCAGTACCAGTGTAGGCTGCTGTGGGGTATACACCCTCTTGAAAGATGGTAATCGTCGCTTGGGCCGCATGTGCGTTTGGCGCATAGCTAACAAAGCTGCCAATGGGATCCTCGACAGCGGCCGCCATCAAGCGCAGGACAAGAGCAGGACCCGCGAAAAGCACGGCAAAAGAGAGCGCAAAAATCACCAGTGATACGATGAGGCCTCGTGAGATTCCCAAAGCGGGCTGCTTTCCATGAGCAGAGGACAATTGAGGCGTCTGCAGGTGCTCAGAGGAATGTACAAAGGTCGTCTCTTCCATAGGGTGTGCCTTCCTGTAAATCATTGTGGCTTCCTTCGGTCCGCCAAATTCATTTCAAATGCGATTGAATTGCATTATATATTGCATGTTCTGACCTTGTCAAAAGCATTAACAAAGTGAAAATGCGGCAGTAAATTGAAAAAGTCATCTATTGGGGTGATATCAGTTGTAGCACAAACGAAAAGCATAACTTTGCTCGCAGAGTACGAGCATAGTTATCCCCCCTGTCTACATGACGTAGCAAAAGCCCAAAAGATACGCCAGCACTGGTAACTTCGCATTTTCAGGATTACAGCAATCAACTCGGGCAATATCCATCGCTTTTCCGTGCTGAGGCAAATTACGTTATAATGTACCGAACCTATGCGTATCTATACATCTGTAGACCAACTCCTTTCTCCTCATACATGGAATGAATTCGTCAAACGTTCACCAACTGGCCACCTGCTGCAATCCTGGACGTGGGGCGAATTCAAGGCTTGCTTTGGCTGGCGACCGCTGCGCATTGCCGCTGTCGAAGGGGATCAGATATTAGCGGCAATGCAGGTTCTGTTTCGCCCATTGCCCTTTGGGTACTTCACCACGGCATACATACCTAAGGGCCCTTTGGTTACTCCTGTTGCTCTAAATACTCCCTCCACTCTGGCTTTGCTACCGGCTTTGCATGAAGCATGCCGTCGCCAACGTGCCATTTTCCTCAAGATAGAACCAGACTGGGAAGAAACGGCGTCCACGCGAAGCTGGCTAGAACTGCAGGGATTTGTTCCAAGCCAGCAAACGGTTCAACCTCGCCGCACAGTCCTGATTGATCTGACCGCAGATGAAGAAGCAATACTTGCCCAGATGAAGCCTAAAACCCGCTACAACATTCGTCTGGCACAGCGCAAAGGGGTGTCTGTGCGTATGGGAACTGTGGAGGATCTGCCTCTCTTCTACCAACTATTGAAGGTTACCGGCCAACGTGCAGGATTCGGCATACACACGCAGGATTATTACGCACAAGCTTGGCAGCTTTTTGCTGCTCAGGATACCGTGGCCTTGTTCTTGGCAGAACATGAGCGCAAGCCCCTGGCAGCTATCATGGTGTTTACTTGGGGCAAAAAAGCCTGGTACATGTACGGTGCCTCTTCTGATGAAGAAAGGCAACGCATGCCTACCTACCTTTTACAGTGGGAAGCCATGCGTTGGGCAAAGGCTCGCGGTTGCGAAACATACGATCTGTGGGGTATCCCTGACGTAGATGAAAGCGAAATCGGGCCGGATATTGCCTTGGCTGAGGAACAAGGAGCGCTGAGCATAGGCCTGGGGGGACTCTACCGCTTCAAAAAGGGCTTTGGTGGCAGAGAAGTTCGTTATGTAGGCGCGTATGACTACGTCTACAACAAGCCCATGTACCGTCTGTTGACTGCTTTATGGAAATGGTGGAAAGGATAACCAGGCCAGTCCTTTTCCGAAGTGGGCGAGGTGGGATTGCATAACCTCGCCTTTCTAATGTGCGTTTCCTCTCTATCCCTTTATTGACCCTGCCCTGCGATAAACGCTTCCACCATCGCTTTGGCCTGATCATCAGGGTACTGCTCAGGCGGCGATTTCATAAAGTAAGCAGAAGGGCCAATCAAAGTACCGCTAAGCTTCCTGTCCAATGCCAGCTTACAGCAGCGGATCGCATCTACCACCACCCCTGCAGAGTTAGGCGAGTCCCATACCTCGAGCTTGCATTCCAGATTCAATGGGACATTGCCAAAGGTAGTTCCCTCCATGCGAATATAACACCATTTGCGGTCGGTCAACCAGGGCACATAGTCACTAGGGCCTACATGCACATTGGCTGGGTCCAGCTCATAATCCAGCATGCTGGTCACCGCGTTCGTCTTCGAAATCTTCTTAGATTCCAATCGCTCTCGCTCTAGCATATTGTAAAAGTCGGTGTTCCCACCGAAGTTGAGCTGATAGGTGCGCTCCAAGCGTACCCCTCGATCCCGGAAAAGTGATGTCAAAACGCGATGGGTAATGGTAGCTCCCACCTGGGATTTAATGTCATCGCCAATTATGGGTAGCCCACGCTCTCTAAATCGCCTTTGCCAATAATCCTCACGGGCAATAAAGACAGGAATACAATTGATAAAACCACATCCTGCATCAAGGACCTGTTCGACATACCACTTGGTCGCCATTTCGCTGCCTACGGGCAAGAAATTGACTACTACATCCGTCTGCGTTTCCTTGAGGATGCCCACTACATCAGCAGTCGAACCAGGAGCCTTGGTGATAATTTGTTTGAGATACTTTCCCAATCCATCATGCGTCATGCCCCGCGACACCGGCACGCCTATGTAAGGTACATCGCAGAATTTGTAAGTATTGTTTGGCGCCGTGAAAATGGCTTCGGATAGATCTTTCCCTACCTTGTTCTGATCAATGTCAAAAGCAGCACTGAACTCGATGTCCCCAATGTGATACCCGCCTAGTCGAACGTGCATCAAGCCCGGTACAAATTGATCCTCAGGAGCATCCTTATAAAAATACACGCCTTGTACCAGAGAAGAGGCACAGTTGCCTACACCGATAATTGCTACCCTTATCTTAGCCAAAGTTCTCACACTCCTTTCTGCGTTTTGAGATCGTTGTATGCTCACGATAGCCAGGAGCATCCAGAATTTTCGCACAATGTAATTTATTCTACTATATTCGATTTGATTCGTCAAAGTAACACTCGCGCTTGCTGATTACCTGCATCTATGCTATAATCACGTTGGCATTGGAGAGGCAACAGGCTCTGTTCACGCAGAGGACGGAAGAATCCAGCCATACCTGATTGTGATCGTCCTGTTTGCTTCAGATTAGCTAATTCCTTAAGGGGGCAGAAATCATGGATTGGGGCAAATCATTTACATACGTTTTTGATGACAAGGAATGGATCCAAAAAGTGCTCATCGGCGGTATCTTGGGCCTCATTCCCATTGTCAACCTGGCAGTAGTTGGTTATGCGTTGAAGGTTCTGAAGAATGTGGCTGAAGGTGCTGAGCAACCCTTGCCTGGCTGGGATGACTTTGGGGATTACTTCGTCAAAGGTCTCGTGATCTCTTTGGGTGCGCTGGTGTGGGCGAGCCCGTTGATTATCCTGATAATGTTTGCGGGATTCCTCAGCGCAGTAACCGGGTATGACACGGCGGAACCTAGCCGCGTCGCTGCACCATACGTCTTTTGTATCTGGAGCATGAGTTGCCTATCACTGGTATATGGGCTTTTCTTAGGCGTTGTGCTACCCTCGGCTTTCACTCACTATGCTCTCAGCGGCGAATTTGGTGCTTTCTTCCGCTTTGGCGACATATTCCAGTACCTTATAGCAAACTTTAGCAACTATATCATTGCACTTGTTCTCGCTGTAGTTGCGCAATTTGTCTCTGGTTTTGGTGTGATCCTGTGTTGCATTGGTGTGATCTTTACCGAGTTTTGGGCCACGCTGGTCAGTAGCCACCTACTCGGGCAGGTGTACCGCTTCAGAGCAGCACCAAAAACGCCCGAGATGGAGGTAACGGTCTAAAGAAGCTCCATCCCTTAAGGAGGAAAAATTGAATTGCCATGTCTAGTGGATTGCGTACAGTAGCTGAGCTAATGTGCATTGCAGCACGCACTGCGCCCAAATCGGCGGGGCAGGATTTTGTAGTAACCAAGATCATCGAGGGTGAAGAGTGCAAAAAACTGGCAGAAGCGATGATTCGCTTTGGAGAGCGGACTGGCAAGCGCAATTTTGACCGGGACGGACAGAACGTGAAAGATTCGCCTATTGTGGTATTGATCGGGATTAAAGACGCCAAGGCAATGGGCTTGAATTGTAGCGCTTGTGGCGTAGAAAAGTGCATCACTCCGAACACTTTCGAGGGAGAGTTCCAGGGACCACAATGTGCTTTCCGCCTGTTGGACATGGGCATTGCATTGGGATCGGCGGTCAAGGTGGCAGGGATGTTGAACGTAGATAACCGCATCATGTATCGCGCAGGTGTAGTAGCGCGTGAAATGGGTCTGATTGATGCGGATTACGTGATGGGCATTCCGTTGTCCGCGACGGGCAAGAGTATCTACTTTGACCGCAAAACCTAATATTACAAGTGGGCAATGCTCAATATTCGGTTCAGATAACAAAGCCATCATTCGCTGATCACTGTTCACAAGCTCAAATTGACGGGCTATGACAAATTGGCTATAATATAGGCTGCGGGGTGTAGCGCAGTTGGTAGCGCACAGCGTTTGGGACGCTGGGGTCGGAGGTTCAAGTCCTCTCACCCCGACAATGGCAGATATTCTGGTAGGATCTTGTGTTGCCTGTCCATGCGGGTGTAGCTCAGATGGTAGAGCCCCTGCCTTCCAAGTAGGTTGTCACGGGTTCGAGTCCCGTCACCCGCTTTGAAGGGCCCATAGCTCAGCGGTTAGAGCCCCCGGCTCATAACCGGGTTGTCCCTGGTTCGAATCCAGGTGGGCCCATGAGAATGGCTTGAACCGATGTTCTGTTTCATCGTTGTGCCGCTTCAAGCGGCTTTTTTGCGGTTTTTAGGAGGTATGGTGGGATCGAGTTGGTCTAAGAACGGATTTGTATACCTGTTGATCACACTTGCGGTTATCGCCTTGATTTACTTCAACTTCATCGTGCCGGCTGAAGAGCTGCCTACAGTATCCATCAACAAAGTGGTCAGCTATGTAAAGGCGGGTGTGGTGAAGAAAATTGCCATTTCTGGCGATGACCTGACAATCTGGCTGAGTGAGGATCAACAACCGACCAAATTGCGCTCGCGCAAGGAGGAAGGTGTAAGCCTTACGGAGACGCTCATCAACCTGGGGGTGACGCCAGAGGAATTCGCTGTGGTGGAGATCGTTCCAGAGCGACCGAGCGCCTGGGCGGACATTGTTCCGATGTTAGTGAATTTTTTGCCTGTTCTAGGGCTTGGCCTGATCCTACTCCTCATGTTGCGTCAGGCCCAGAGCGGGAATAACCAAGCGCTGTCCTTTGGCAAAAGCCGTGCGCGGTTATTCACTGGTGACAAACCTACCGTTACTTTCCAGGACGTGGCTGGCGTTGATGAAGCAAAGCAGGAATTGCAGGAAGTGGTTGAATTTCTGAAAGAACCGGCCAAGTTCACCATGCTGGGTGCGCGTATTCCTAAAGGTGTATTGCTAGTGGGTGCACCCGGGACGGGCAAGACGCTACTGGCGCGGGCGGTAGCGGGCGAAGCTGGCGTGCCCTTCTTCAGCATCAGTGGCTCAGAATTTGTCGAGATGTTTGTCGGCGTTGGCGCCAGTCGTGTCCGTGACCTTTTTGACCAGGCCAAGCGGAACAGCCCGTGCATTGTCTTTGTCGATGAGATTGACGCCGTAGGACGGCATCGTGGTGCCGGCTTGGGTGGCAGCCACGATGAGCGCGAACAGACCTTGAACCAGATTCTGGTAGAAATGGATGGCTTTGACACTGACACAAAGGTTATTGTGGTCGCTGCTACAAACCGTCCAGACATATTAGATCCTGCTCTGTTGCGGCCGGGCCGTTTCGATCGGCGTGTCGTGCTGGATCGACCGGATATGAACGGGCGCAAAGCGATCCTGGAAGTGCACGTACGTGGCAAACCGTTGGCCGAGGATGTAGATTTGATGGAACTGGCCAGGCAGACACCAGGATTCTCGGGTGCTGATATAGAGAACTTGGTCAACGAAGCAGCGATCTTGGCTGCGCGGCGCAACAAGAAAGCCATCGGTATGGACGAACTGAGGGAAGCAGTAGAGCGAGTCATTGCCGGGCCAGAACGAAAAAGCCGCCTGATTAGTGCGGAAGAGAAAAGCATCATCGCTCATCATGAGGCAGGCCATGCCCTGGTTATGCATCATTTGCCCAAGGCGGACCCGGTGAACAAAGTCTCGATTGTATCGCGTGGCATGGCCCTGGGATATACCATCCATCTCCCGGAGGATGATCGCTACTTGCGCAGCAAAGCAAAATTTGAGGATGAAATTACAGGATTACTGGCTGGTCGAGCGGCTGAGGAGTTGGTTTTTGGCGATATCACCACGGGTGCCAGCAATGACTTGGAGCAGGCCACCAAGCTGGCACGGGCTATGGTCACCCAGTATGGCATGAGTGAGGTGCTGGGGCCGCGTACTTTCGGACAGAAGGAAGAACTGATTTTCCTCGGACGCGAGATCGCAGAGCAGCGAGACTATAGCGAAGAAGTGGCGCGGCAGATTGACATTGAAGTCAAACGTATCATCGAGACCGCTTACCAGCGTGCGATGAACATCCTGAAAGAGCATCGCCAAAAGCTGGATGAATTGGCAAAACGACTCATCGAGGTTGAGACTATCGAAGGTCCTGAACTCCAGGCGTTGCTGGCTTAGCACAATCCGGTGGGGTGTTGTCCCTCTGCAGTGTTTTATGAAGAGTTCTTATATGCCGGGTGCTGATGCGCATATCAGTATCCGGCATGTCTTTTAGGAGGGGGTAATGTTTGAGCAAGTGAAATCTGGGCTAGTGGGTGAGCGCGAGATGAAGGTAGAAGTGGAGAACACAGCCAAACACCTAGGCAGCGGCAATGTTTCCGTCCTGGCCACGCCTGAGATGGTGCGCTTGATGGAAGGGGCTGCTGTTCGCGCAGTAGATCACCTTTTGCCAGAGGGATACCACACAGTGGGCATTCGTGTGGATGTGCGTCATCTGGCAGCCACACCTTTAGGCATGACCGTGCGCGCCAGGGCGACCTTAATAGAAGTGAATGGCCGCAAGCTCACGTTTCATGTGGAAGCTTTCGATGAATCCGAGAAAATTGGCGAAGGTATCCACGAACGCATGATTATTGATGTCGCCAAATTCAAGCAGCGAGTAGAGACCAAACTAGGTCAGCCATAGGCTATGGCTCTGCTAGCTCTAGAGGGAGCGAGAATGTCAACACAGAGATGGTTTGGTTGTTTCATTATTTTTGTCCTGCTCTTCACCGTTTGCTGCACCGCTGCGGCACAGAGCAAGCAATACTACTGGGACTTTATCAACGTGGATATCACCGTGCTGGAGAATTCAGACATCCGCGTGGTGGAGACCCAGAAGTTTGTCTTTACGAGCGGGAGCTTTCATTTTGCCTATCGCGATATCCCGATGAACCGCTTAGAAGCGGTAACAGAAGTGAGCGTGAGCGAAGAGGGGGTGCCATATCGCCTCGGCGAAGAGGCGCCAGGTACCTTCAATACCTCTCGACAAGATGGAGATTTTCGCATCACTTGGTATTACCCTTATACCAGCAACGCGACACGTACCTTCACCATCGCTTATACGGTCAAGGGTGGCTTGCGCTTTTATGACGGAGGCGATCAGCTCTGGTGGAAAGCCATTTTCCCTGACAGAGATTTTGTGGTGCGGTCTGCACGGATCACGGTGCATCTGCCGGCGGGCATCTCGCGCGAGGAGCTCAAGGTGGCCTCCTACGGCGCAAAGGCTGAGCACGAGATCCTGGATGGAAGCACGATCGTCTTCACTGCTCAAAACATCCAACCCGGCCAAGAAGTGGAGGTTCGCGTCCAGTTCCCTCACGGCATTGTCCAAGGACAGCCAGCTTCCTGGCAAATCGCGGAAGATCGCTTGACTGCCTACAATGAACGCTATCGCAGCCTTGTGAACCTTGTCTTTGCAGCGTTAGGGCTGTTGATCCCCATCGCTGGTTCTGTCGGACTGTATCTGTTATGGCATACGAGAGGACGCGATGTGCCCGTTGGTGTAGTCGCAGATTACTTGGCGGAACCCCCATCTGAACTGCCACCTGGCTTGGTTGGCGTGCTCATGGATGAAAAAGTGGATATGAAGGACATCGTTGCCACGATAGTGGATCTGGCCCGCCAAGGTGTGCTTAGCATCACGGAAGAGGAAGAGCCTGGCTTCCTGGGGATCGGCAAGCGTCGGGATTTTCTTTTCGAGTTGCTACGGGAGGATGCCAATCTGCGCTCTTATGAGCGCACCCTCCTCGAAGAGCTTTTCCGTGGTCGGAGACGGCAAGTGCGTCTTTCTGAGCTCAAGAACAAGTTCTATTCTGCCCTGCCCGAGATCAGGTCTCACATGTATGCGGAGGTGGTAAAGGAAAGGTTCTTCCATCGCAGTCCAGAGAAAACGCGCATTCTGTACGTGTTCCTGGGCGTGGTAGTGTTTACTGCTGGAATCCTGCTGGCAATCGCTGCGGGCTTGTTCCTGCACACTTATGTAGATACGGCATTCTGCCCCGGGGTTGGCCTCCTGTTTGTAGGCCCGCTTCTCATCATCCTAGGGCAGGTTATGCCACGAAAAACCGAGACGGGGTCGCTCGCTGCCGCCAGTTGGCGCGCCTTTCAGCGCTACCTGAAAGATATCGAAAAGTACACTGACCTCGAACAAGCAAAAGAGATCTTTGACCGGTATCTCCCCTATGCCATTGTCTTCGGCTTGGAACGAGAGTGGGTGAGCAAATTTGCCCAAGTGGATGCACCAGGGCCAACCTGGTACCACCCATACCGCCCTGTTATTATCCACAGAGATGGAAGGGCTGGGCAGCCCTCTAGTGTGGGACATGGGCTACCAGACATGGGCAAAAGTGGAACTGTGCCCTCTCTGCAAGGCGCTAGCGATAGCATGATGTCCTCTTTGCAGAGCATGAGCGATGGCCTCTTCAGCATGTTGAACTCTGCCTCCAGTACATTGGCTAGCGCACCGCGTAGCTCTGGCGGAGGTGGCTGGAGCGGCGGTGGTGGAGGAGGCGGCGGTGGAGGCGGTGGTGGCGGTGGAGGCGGTGGTGGTGCCGGCTAAAACCCTTGCCATAATGCTGATGTTGGGATGTTTTCTATTCCTTGACAATCTCTAAAACAGCCCCGCAGTTTGGACACTCGCGCAGGGCACTCTTTACCGCGAATTCGCTGCCGCAATAGGGACAGCGTTTGATCGCCTTCGCTGGCATGACGCCCTTGAAGAGATAGACGTCATGATCAGCACGTCGCTCGCGCTGGCATTCTCCACGCCCACGCAACTTTTCGAGCACGTTGAGTGCTAGATCCTTGGAAATGCGGAATTCTGCCTGTACCTGTGCGGCTGTGACCTCACCACCCAGGCGGCGGGCTAGATCTACAATGCCCGTGGCCAGAGCCTCCGGGCTGATCTCAGCCAGGCGGCGCAGAGTGAGAGCTCCCCAAACGAGCAACGCGCCGCCAAACAGCAGGAAAACGACTGCAACGAAGAAGCGGTTGGGATTTGTTGCCGCCGCGATGAGAAAGATCACCCCCAATACCAACAACGGGATGGAAACGATAATTGCCACAATGGCCAAAACCCTTTTCACTATTGTTCTCCCTTCTTCACCTGTTTGGTTAAAGTCAGTTCTTTAGCGCCATGTTTTAGTCGCTTGCGTCAACGCATTGCCCATGTCCTCGAACATCCTTTGTATCGCTGCCTCGGTAAAGTGTTTTTGCACTATATCCCGAATGCGGTAGCTGAATTCCAGAGGATGTGCACCAAGGTATTTCTCGTCCTTGACTTTGGACTGAAAATCGGGCCAGATAGCGTGAAATGAAATGACTGCGTCGGAAAGATTCAGGCGTAGCATGGGCAGCTTGTAGCGGCGTTGCTCTTCGTATACCATCGCCACGCTGCGGATGAAGCGATCCATGCCCTCTCCTAGCCCCTGCAACAATCCTAGGATCTCGGCTACGGAGGTCAAACCAGTTTCATAGTTGGCTTTGTTGCGGTTCAGCTCAACCAATGGTGCCAAACGATCTCGCCAGGTCTCGTCGTTGATGGACATCTCTCGCAGGTTGCTCAGCCAGTTCTGTGCTGCGTTCCGCCTGCTGTACTCCTCTAAGTGTGCGCTCAAATCATCCAGCCTGGCTTGGAGTTGGGCAATTTCTACGCTGAGAGCTTGCCATTTGCTCTGTAGTTCGGCTTGTCCCTCCTCCAGGTTTTTCTTTTCTGCCTGCCATTTCTCCCGCACCGTTCGTATCCCACGGTTTATGGCTTCCAGGTTCGTTGCCAATTGCCTCCGTTGCTTGAGCAAACGGCGACGCCTGAAATAGTTGGTCAACCAGCCAATGGGGAAACAGCCCAGGCGTTTGAGCTCTTTATCCAGGCGTTGGATTTCTCCCTCGATGAAGGCGCGGCGTGCTTTCAGTTCCTCCTCCTGCTGATTGAGTATGGGATTCTGTTCGCGCAGAAGGGCGATTTGCCTTTGTGCTTCCTTGATGAATTGGTCCGCTCTTTGCCGCTTGAGCGTGATGTCTTGCTCCAATGTAGTGATTTCTTTCAGAAGGGCTTCGCGTTCGACCTGCTCTTGCGCTGCGAGCTGTTGTGCGATCTCTGTCGGTAGGTTCTCGGCTTTTACCAAGAGCGGGGTGTACGCATCAATCAGCTTTTGTCGTCCTTGTAGTTGTCGGGCATGCAGATCGTTGAACTGGTACTGGATTTCTTCTAATTCGCGGTAGATGTCGGCGATGCGTTTGCGGTTGTCGCGTACATACGAATAAAAGTCGCTCAATGTCATCGTTGTTGCCATATTCTCTCCTTTGCCAGTTGCCTTACAGCCCTACTCCGCGTGCCTGTCCCCATAAGCGGCGCTTCACTTTCCAGATCAATGTGTCGAGCCAGGTGGCTCCCGGCGAGACGCCTGTCAGCTCGGCAAAACCACCATGAGCATCCCAATACAGCGGGCAAGCCCCACAGCAGATATGTCTGATTTCGCAGCGACGGCATGGGGGAGGCAGGAAATGCTTGCCGCGCCAATAACGTGCCTGTGCATTGTACCAAAGCTCAGCAAATGGCCGCTGCAACAGGTTGCCTATGCCCCGCTCGTAGCTGGAGCAGGGCAAAAGTTCCCCGTCGGGTGCTACGGATAAAAGCCCGTCCACACAGGCACAAGATTTGGAACCCAAGCCGTGCATAACCGGATTGAAAAGGCAATATGGAGTGGGTGAATACCAGACCAGTTTCACGCCCTTTTCTTTGGCTCGCTGCTGAACTTGTTCGATGATGGGCCCCACCTCAGTATAGGTAATGTCCTCTTCATGGTGGTGTAAAGCGGTACCGGTGCTGATGACCACATTCATCGAGAAGTAGTCGGAATGCAATTCATCTGCAATATAGTCAACGAGCTCGAGGAGGTGGTCGCGATTGTTCTTGCAGATAGTCGTATTGGTGTGAGTGTGAATGCCCGCAGCACGCAGCACATGCACGGCGCGCGTGGTCCTGGCAAATGCGCCAGGATGACGCACAATGGCTTCGTGGATTTCCGGCCGAGGGCCCTCCAGACTCACCTGGGCTGAATCCAAACCTGCCTCTTTTAACACGTTGACGTATTCGGCATCTGCGCAGCGCAGTCCGTTGGTGATCAGGTTGACGCGCATCCCTTTGCTTTTGGCATAGGCGATGAGTTCGGGCAGGTCTTCGCGCAACGTTGGTTCGCCACCGGTGAAGGAGACGGTAGGGCAGTGTGCTTCGTCAAAGATGCGGTCAATCACTTTCTTGACTTGAGCGGTGTTCATCTCTGGGACCTGCTGTCCGCGCGCCGGGGACTCGGCATAGCAGAAAAGGCATTTGTTCTGACAGCGGTAGGTCAGAGCGATCTCCGACAGCACAGGTAGTTCCCGTTTGCGTGTGCCAAAGGGTATTTCCCTGACTGCTGGCGCACCGCAGACGTCATCGCGCAGTAGAGCCGCGACGCTTACAAGCAGCTTGTACAGGTCGCCTCGCACGCGCTCTTCATCCACCCCGTATTCCGCTGCCACCTCTCTGATCACTGTGTCCACGTCCGGCACTTCGCCGTTGCGATACAGCCGCGAAAGCAGAGCCACGGCGGTCTTGTTTAGGTGGTGTATGCGATTTGGACGCAGAATGAACAATCCGTCCTCAGGGCGGATGTAGATATAGTCTCTGGTCTGTGTTACTAATTCATTGGCAAAGGCTTGCAGGTCCAAGTCTGGAGGTCCTTTAGTCCGTTAAATCGGCTAGTTGTTTCTTTTGACTACCATAACTACTTGACTAATCGGCTAACTGGCTCTAGAAGCGTCCTACGCAAGCACTGTGACAAGCACTATGACAGGCGCTATGACAGACGCAGGCACTGTGACAGGCACTGTGACAGGCGTCGTGGACGCAGGCACTATGACAGGCATCATGCACGCAGGCGCTATGGCAAGCACTGTGACAGGCACTGTGGCAGGCATCATAGCCAGGCACAGTGGATGGCTCGCGGCCCGTCAGGCGCGCTACACCGGCTTCGAGTCCAGCGGCCATTTGAGAGACGGTCGTCTCGATGCTGCGGCTCACATCGCGGGCCAGGCTCTCAATAGGTGTTACTGCTTCTTCGGCAGCGCGAATCAAGGGCGATGGCTCTCTGGTTCCGGCAGGTTCCGTAGCCGCACTGGGACGGTAGCGGTCGCTAATGATAATCCAAGGGATATGCGGCTGTCGCCAGACATCCGGTACTGATGACACAGGACGTGGTGCCCGCTCGAATTCCTCCCAGGCCGAGCGGATTTTCTTTTCATAGGTTTCTTTCGTGGCTTGTGGATCGGCGTTCCATATCTTGGGCTGCAAAGTGGTTGCAACTGCGTTCAGGATTGCAGGTATTTTGGCCTGGTCAATCGTGCCATCTTCCTGAATGGCATCTACCAAAGCCTGTTCATAGGCATTCAATTGTGCTTTCGGGTTGGTGACCTCCAACTGAAGAGGGTTGCGATTGATGATGGTCAAAACACCACGGTTGGCCAAGGAGAGCACAATCAGCGTAATCGTGCGTGCCGAGTTGCCCAGGTAGAAGGCAGCCTCGATGGCATTCAAATCAGGCACCACCCCCGGCGTTTCGAAGGTCTCTAACTCGATTTCGGGTGGTTCGTAAACGGATTTCTTCTTGCGGCGGCGCAGGATGAAGGCAACAACTAGCGCCACGGCAAGGATCGTGCCTAGCCCCACGCAGAAGATCAAAGCCAGCGCGGCGGCTGTCCAGCCAACTGCCGTCGGTGTGGGATGGAGGGGAATCTCTGTTTCGCGCGTTACGGGAATAACAGAGGCACGCAGATAGAAAGGAGGCTGCATCTTGCCTCGGGCGGGCACATTTCTCTGCTCTACGTAAATCGAGAGCCAGTTCTTGCCAGAGGATGTATCAGGCGTGGGGAAATATACCCAGCGGTTGAAAGCAGTCAGATTGCCCACCTTCACGCCAGCGCGATTGACCAGTTCATCCGTAACCTGTTCTGGTTCTGTTATGTCTATGGGCAATTCGATGGGGAGGACAAAGGTAGCTGCCAGTACTTGAATAGGCAATTGCCACTGCCCCGAAGCCCAGCCAATGGCGCGGTACTCTTCACCATCTATCATCGTGGAGTCAAAAACAGAGCGGTCCACGCTGTAACGTATGGTAATGGTGTATTGGCCATTGCGTTTGGTGCTTTGGGAAAACACAGCCGAGTAGACATCTGACTTGCCGGTGGGCAGCAAAGAGACTCGAAAGCGGCCATCTGGCCCCGTGCCATACGCTTCAATCAGGGTGTGTGGCGATTCCAGTGGGGGAAGTTCGCTGATGCGGTCGCGTCCGCTCTCGTGCTCGGTAAAGGTTAGTTCATATTTCACCCGCAGCCGGCCGTCCTGTAGGACCGTAATGTAGTACTCCGATTTGTTCAGAGTAACTGGGTCCTGAGCATGGCTTGCTGTGGGACATGATGCGAACAGGACCAGCAGCACCAACAAAATAAGCCATCTTTTCCTCGCCATCTCTTCTCTCCTCTGCGTGAGTATACTATATCCTGATTGTGCTTCCAAACAGTAGTAGGCACGAAAATAAAGTGTAAAGCGTAAAACGGAAGAGGTGAATGGTTTCGAGTTGCTTTGACACAAAGGGCCACATGCTAAGGCAATCGCCCAACGCCTTCCAGAACTTGCAGCGTCTGCTGGGCACATTTTTCCCACGGGAATTGACATACCTGATGTAGCCCTCTCTGGGCTAGCCGATGGTGGAGATCATCATCATCCAGGATTTGCCCCAGTGCTTGTGCAAGTTCCGCAGTATCGTGGGGATTCACCAGAATGGCCGCATCTCCGGCTACTTCCGGCAGGGATGAGATGTTCGAGCAGACTACCGGCGTGCCGCAGGCCATTGCTTCCAAGATAGGTAACCCAAAGCCCTCGTAGAAGCTTGGCAGGACGAACACACGCGCCCCGCTGAGCAAGACCGGCAAGTCTTCTTGCGGCACATAGCCAGTAAAGTGAATCCATTCTTCCAGCCCTAACTGCCGAACGTGGGCGAAGAGAGGCTCGTATAACCATCCCTTCTTTCCGGCGATGACCAGATGGATTTCCTTGCCCTGCTTCACCAAGACTGCGAAGGCGTCGAGCAACCCCATCAGATTCTTGCGTGGCTGCAATGTCCCGACATATAGGACGTATGTAGAGGGGATCCCATAACGCTCGCGCACCGAGGCCAGTCGGGCGGGATCGCGCACAGGAGCAAAGTCAGGGTTGTATCCGGGATAAATGACGGTTATCTTCTCAGGCGGGGCTTGACAATGATGGAGCAGGTCTCGTTTGGTTGCCTTTGAGTCTGCGATAATGTGCGCTGCAGCCCTGGCATTATAGGCCGTGGACCACCGCAGGTACCACCTCGCCCATAGTGTGTACGCCTGCGGGTAGTAGAGATAGCCTAGATCGTGCACGGTTACCACGCTACGGCGCGGGTGCACCAGCGGAAGCACATGCGCTGGGATGAAGAGCACATCCGGTGCGCGCGTTGCCATTTCCCAGGAAAGCCGAACATGCGTCCACAACCTGGGGAAGGGCATCGCCTTGGCCTCTATGTTCTCCGCGGTTGGGAAAAGCGCAGAGTCAGGTGGTTGGTTGAAGTATAGGCGATAGCGGTTCTTCTGATCCAGCGTGAGCAGGGCACGGATGAGGAACAGGGAATAGTTCTCGGTGCCTGTCCTCTCTGCAGAGACAGCGCGACTGGCGTCAATGCCGATCAACATGCATAGCTCCTTCCCCCATGATCAAACGGTTAGCAACTATAACCCAAGAGGGTAATATGGTCAATTTCGCAAGTCTAGGGGATGGTACTGCTGGGCTTGACCTCACTGACGATAACATTCACCGCACCCGCCTCACGAACGGCTGCAGCCACGGGCTTTGCCTCTTTGCGGTGAACCAGGGCGATCATGTTCCCTCCACGTCCTGCACCGCACAGTTTGGCGCCAAGCGCTCCCGTTTGGCGTGCAGCATGGATGAGTGTCTCTAGCTCCGGCGAAGAAACGCCAATAGCCCGCAACAGTTCCTGGTTCTCGTTCATCAAATTGCCTAATGTCTCCACTTCGCCGCTTTCGATCGCCCCCCTGGCTTGCATAGCAACGGCTCCAATACGGTCGAACAGAGCTTCGTAGCGGTCGGGCTCTGCCTGCCAGGCACGACGCACATCGCTCACGACCTCCTTGGTGGAACCGCGAATGCCCGTGTCGCCGATGACCAGCCAGAAGGGGCGCTTCACCTGCACGATCTCAATAGGTCGCCCCTTGATGAAATAGACCGGCCGCTCGAAGGCGATGACCGTGTTGTCTATGCCGCTGGGTGTGCCGTGGTGGATGACCTCGGTCTGGTACACCAGTTCGGACACTTCCTGTGGGGAGAGGGGCTTTCCCAAGTGCTGTGCCAGAGCGCGGACGATGGCCGTGGCAACGGCAGCGCCACTGCCCATGCCGCGGGCGATGGGCACTGTGGAAGAGACCGTCAAGGTGAGGTCTGGGGTATGTGCTATTCCCAAGCGCAGCAGGGTATGCTGCACGGTGGCTTCGAGGTGATAAGCGGGATGCTCGGCAGAAATGGGACTGCCAATGCGGTGCTGTAAGCGCAGATCAATGGCATGAATGCAGAACCCCTCGCCCTTGCTTGCATCCTCCACAGTGGCGCAAGCACGCACCTGCGTCACCGGCACAGCGATCGCTGGTCGGCCATACACGACGGCATGCTCGCCAAACAGGATTACTTTGCCCGGAGCACAAGCGGTGGTCAAGGCGTTCTCTCCCCTATCTTTGGATCATCTTCTATCAAATCCAGCGGGCTGCGCATAGCCATGCCGCCGCGTTGTAGGACGTGGGTGTAGATCATGGTCGTGCGCACATCCTTGTGGCCGAGAAGTTCCTGGACGGTGCGGATGTCATAGCCGTTTTGGAGGAGGTGAGTGGCAAAGGAGTGGCGGAAAGTATGAGGCCCGACTGGTTTGATGATGCCAGCCTGGCGAGCTGCCTCTCGAACTGCCTTTTGTAAGCCGCTCTCGTCCAGGTGATGGCGACGCACGAGGCCACTGTGGGGGTCCACGGATAGGCGTGCTGAGGGAAAAACGTATTGCCAGCCCCACTCGCGCTCCGCATTGGGGTATTTGCGTGCCAGGGCGTTGGGCAGGTAGACAGCACCGTAGCCTTTGGCCAAGTCTTGCTCATACAAGCGTTTTACGTACTGCAGGTGTTCCTGTAATGAGATGATAAGGCTAGCGGGCAACATCGTCACTCTATCTTCGGCTCCCTTGCCATCCCGCACGATGATGGTGCGGTGGTCAAAGTCCAGGTCCTTAACGCGCAGACGCAGGCATTCCATCAGGCGTAGACCAGAGCCATAGAGCAGTTTGGCCATCAATTGGTGGGGGCCGGACAGGTGGCTGATGACCCAGCGCACCTCATCTTTGGTGAGGACAGTGGGTAAGCGTTTGGGCTTTTTCGCACGTAAAGCATCAATAGGGCCTAGGTCCTTATGGAGCACCTCTTGGTATAGGAACAGCAACGCACTAAGGGCCTGATTCTGAGTAGAGGCGGCGACGTTTTCCTTCACGGCTAGATGAGTGAGAAAGGCTTCAACTTCCGAAGCGCCCATTTCTTTCGGGTGACGTTTGACGTTCGCTGGGCTCAGACCAGGGTTGTAGAAGAGGATAAAACGCTTAATCCAGAGCAAGTAGGCCTGTTCTGTGCGGTAAGAATAGTGCTTGCGACGCAGTGCCTCTCGTACGCGGTCTAAGAGTTTCGGAGAGGATGAAGCTTGGGCTGGCTTTGGCGATAAATTTGACATTTCTGGTCCCTTGGAATAAAATAAAAAGTAGTTTCTATTGTAGCCTGCAATTCCGCAAAAGTCAACATTTAAGATGGATATACGGAATCCGCATATCTCTCCAATATGGGGCAAATTGCGGAATCCGTATAATCAATAGTTGGGCGGCAGACAACCCAAGATCAGGAGTTGAATCTATGAGCGGCCAAGTCCAACGATTGAATTCGGGCAATATATTCGTAGTTATTTCAAGTATAGTAACCGCAATTGGCTTTATGTTGCCGTGGGAAACGACCTACTACTACGGCGGCTTTGGGATTAGAAGTACTGGATATGCTATCGCATCAGGGGGTTTGTCGAAACAATATGCCCATCTACATTGGGCTTACTATATACCCATAGCAATGGCTTTAGTATGCGGGATATTATCTTTGGTGTTCATCAACAGACATTCACCTTTGTCCATTCTTGTAGTGCAACTCCTCTTGACAGTCGCCGGTCTACTACCATTTGTTCTGTTCTTTATCGAGATTAAGTGGCTGAACCAGTGGCGCATTACCTACACAGAACCTCGTTTCGGCCTCTGGATAAGCGTCATTGGATTAATCGGCATCTTGTTTGGTCTATGGAAGACAAAAGAAAGTGGAGGTTAGAAAAGATGAAACCGTGTCCTAATTGCCAAACAGAAAACTTGGACGTAGCTTGGAAATGCAAATCATGCGGAGCAGAATTACCTTCTTCTCAGGAGAATGATTTTGGAAATCCATATGGATTAGCCAAAACAAGCTTGATATTCGGGTGTCTGGCAGCTCTCATTGTCCCAACCATACTCGGTTCTCTGTTGAATTCACTAATGGCTACTTATGTAAGTATGGTCTCCTTCGGGATAGTCGCAGTTGTGACTGGAGTGAAAGCCCTCTCCAGAATCAAAAAGAGACAAGAGAAGAAGGGACAAGGAATGGCAATCGCAGGAATTGTGCTAGGAGGACTATTCTCGATTTTGGCGGTTTGTAGTTTCGCCGGCATAGTCCTTGGGCCTATGCTCCAAGAACAGTTTAATGAAATACAGAGGAGTTTGGGCACGCCTGCTCCATAATTATACAAAGATGACCTTGTCTGCCGCCCAACACGCGCTTGCACCTGACGCCGCTCCGCTGCGCTGCGCGGCGCAGGTGAAGCGCAAGCCGTTCGGCGGCCTGTTGACTCCCGACCCATCACATCAGCCTCAAGGAGTGCGAGAAGATGACCGACTGGGGACCCCAAAACCCACACCCGCTTTCCCGTATGAAGACCGAACTGGTCTGGGAGGGCAAATACGACGAGTACGGCAACCGCCGCCCGGTGCGCCTGCCCGCTTCTCCGCTGCCCCTGCAGCGCATCGAGACCATTGACCAGCCCCGCGACGCCCGCAAAGCCCAGGCGCGCCAGTTGGGCCTGCCCTTTGATGACGCAGAGTTTCGCCGCAGCGCCCACCGCGACGACTGGCGCAACATGCTCATCTGGGGCGATAACAAGCTGGTGATGGCCGCTCTGCTGGAAGAGTTCCGCGGCAAGATTGACCTCATCTACATTGATCCGCCCTTCGACGTGGGCGCCGACTTTACCATGCAGGTGCAGATCGGCGAAGAGGGCGAGGCGCTGCAGAAGGAGCAGTCCATCCTGGAGGCGGTGGCCTACCGCGACACCTGGGGCAAGGGGACCGACTCCTACCTGCACATGATGTACGAGCGGCTGGTCCTGATGCGCGACCTGCTCAGCGAGAACGGGAACATTTTTGTTCATGTTGACTACAGAGTTAATAGCCTTGTTCGGCTAGTGCTAGAAGAAATTTTCGGCGATCAACTGCTCAACGAAATCATATGGTTCTACAACAGCGGGCCGAGAGCGCAGAACGGTTTTGGGAAACGGCACGATACGATTTTTCGATATGGCAAGAATGCTGATATGGCATTTATGGAGACCGAAGTCGAGGATGCACGAGAGCCATACAGCCCAGATATCAACATTCCGGCGAGCAAAGCTCACTACTACCATCCTATGGGGAAAGTCAAGGGCGACGTTTGGAGAATAAACATCCCTGGACAAAACGACAAGACAGAACGAACCGGATTCAACACGCAGAAACCAGAGGCGTTGCTTAAACAAGTCATAGGCGTTTGTTCCGGGGAAGGTGGACTAGTAGCAGACTTCTTCTGCGGCAGCGGCACCACCCTCGCCGTCGCCGAGAAGCTCGGCCGGCGCTGGATCGGCGTGGACCTGGGACGCTACGCCATCCATACCACCCGCAAGCGGCTCATTCAAGTCCAGCGCGAACTGCACGAGCAGGGCAAGCCCTACCGCTCCTTTGACGTCTATAACCTGGGGCGTTACGAGCGTCAGTGGTGGCAGATGGACCGCCTCAAGGGCGCCGATGGCGAGCACCGCCGCATCGTGCTGCAATTCTACAAGGCCGCCCCCTTTCTCCCCTCTCCCATCGGGAGAGGGGCCGGGGGTGAGGGCAAGGCACAACCGCCTCATCCGCTCCTGCACGGCAAGAAGGGCGCGGCCTACGTCCACGTGGATCAAATAGACAGCATCTTCTCCCACGAGGAACTGCGCGCCGTGGCCGAGGCGGTGCGCAGCGTCGGCGGGCGCGAGGTGCACTGCCTGGCCTGGGAGTTCGAGATGGAACTGAGCCGCAAGAAGGAGGCGCTGGAGGCCGAGACCGGCGTCAGCATCCGCCTGAAGTACATCCCCCGCGAGATCATGGAGCCCAACCGCACCGAGGTGCAGTTCTTCGAGGCCGGCGCGCTGGAAGCCCGGGTCATATGGACTGCTGAAGCAAGGCTTCAGCAGTCCAAAAAGTCCAAAGTGGACGTGGAACTGCTGCGCTTTACCCCCGCCCTGGCCGAGGCGCCCGAGGCCGAACTAGCCGCCCTGCGCGAGCGGGCGATCCGCTCGCCGTTCGACTTCATTGACTTTTGGGCGGTGGACTTTGACTATGCCCCCGACAAGCCCTTTGAACACCACTGGCAGGACTTTCGCACGCGCAAAGACCGCTCGCTCAAGACGCGCACCGACATCGGGTGGCACTATGAAACACCCGGCAAGCATCAAATTGCGGTCAAGGTGATTGACGTCTTTGGCGTGGATACGACCATTGTGCTGGATGTGGAGGTTTAAGATTGAAGCCATTTGGAATGCGGAAGTTTGACTTCCGCAGTCCAAAAAGCCCAAAAAGTTCAGGAGATGGGCATGACAGACTCCATTCAAATCGGTACCTGGCCACATGGGCCGCTGCACCTCTTTGTGCCCAACGCTCTCTACATCGTCACCGCCTCAACCCTCCACAAACAGCGCATCTTTGACACTGCCGCCAAGCTCGTCCTGCTCCAGAACACCCTGTTCGAGGTCATGCTGGCCCACGGGTGGGAACTCGAAGCCTGGGCATTGTTTGTCAATCACTACCATTTCATTGCCCGTGCCCCTGAGGATGGGACGTCGCTCAAACGGCTGATTCAACGCTTGCACTCCCAATCGGCGCGTCTGGTGAATGAATTAGACCGCACTCCAGGCCGGCGGGTCTGGTTTCAGTATTGGGATACCTGTCTGACGTATGAAAAGAGCTATGATGCGCGTTTGAACTATGTCCACAACAACCCGGTTAAACATGGCCTGGTTCCGGTTGCCGAGCAATATCCTTTCTGCTCCGCAGCCTGGTTCAAGGCCCATGCATCGGATGACTTTCGCAAGAAGCTGACGGCTGTTCCTTATGATCGGGTAAACGTTCCAGATGTGGATTGCTGAAGCGAGGCTTCAGCAATCCAAAGGAGGTGTAGCCATGCCCTTCGAGATCACCCAGCAGAACGCATCGGCCCTGGAGCCGCTCTTCAAGCCGTGGGAAGAGCCGACGCTGCACCGCCTGCCCAACCCAACGCCGGGCGAGCCGGCGATCATCGCGCCCGGGCGACGGCCCAGCAAGGTGCCCCTCGTGCGCGCCATTCGCGCCGAGGTGGACGCCTGGCGGCGCGGCGGCTATGCCGGCGTCAGCGACACCTCGCGGGCGCTGCTCCAGCACTGGTTCAATAACGAACATCTGGTCAAGACGGATGCGGGAGACGTGGTTCCCTTCCGCTATCACTGGGCACAGCGGGAGGCCATCGAGACCTTCATCTACCTGTACGAACTGCGCCGCGTGCGCAACGTGGCCGAACTGCTGTTCGAGTTTGGCGACAATCAACTGGCTGACCTGGCTCTGGGCATCCCGCCGGAGCAAGACTGCTGGGCAAAGTACTGCGCCAAGATCGCCACCGGCGCCGGCAAGACCAAGATCATGAGCCTGGCCATCGTGTGGAGCTACTTCCACAGCCTCTACGAACCGGACTCCGACCTGGCGCGCCACTTTGTGGTCATCGCGCCCAACCTGACCGTCTATGAGCGCCTGAAAGATGATTTCGAGAACTGCGCCATCTTCTATCAGGACCCGCTCATCCCCGACGAGTGGCGCAGCGACTTTCAGATGCAGGTGGTGCTGCAAGACGAACCGGGCGGCGCGACGACGACCGGCGCCATCTACCTGACCAACATCCACCGCCTCTACCCCAGCCGCGACAACGGGGGCGACGCGCCGCGTGAGATAGGGGCGGACGCGATCTTTGGTCCGCCGGTGGTACGCGGCCGGGCGCTGGACACTGGCGAAAGCCTACGCCAGCGCATAACCTCCCATTCGCGTCTGATGGCGCTCAACGACGAAGCCCATCACCTGCATGACCCCGATCTCGCCTGGAACCGCGCCATCGAAGCGCTGCACGAGGAAAGCCTGAAGCGCGGCAATCGGGGCTTGTGCGCGCAACTGGACTTTACCGCCACGCCCAAGCACAACGACGGATCGCTCTTTCGCCATATCGTCGTGGATTTTCCCCTGGGCGAGGCCGTAGACGCAGGCATCGTCAAGGTGCCGGTGCTGGGCGAGTCGGATGAACTGGTGGTGCGCGGCGACAAAAAAACGCCCGCCCACGAGCGCTATCACATGCATCTGCAACTGGGCTATGAGCGCTATCTCAAGACCTACGACGAATTGCACAAGGTGCGCAAGCCGATCTTGTTCGTGATGACAGAAGATGCCGCTGCGGCGAACGAAATCGCCGATTATCTGGACAGCAACGCCTTTCCATTGCTCAAGGGGCGTGTGTTGAACATTCACACCCGGCTCAGGGGGCGGGTCAAGACGGTCTTGCGCGGGGGTCGAACGTTCAAGGAGTTCGTGGAAAACGAAACGGCCATGAAGCCGGACGACCTGCGTGCACTGCGTGAGATGTCCCGTGAACTGGACAGCCCCGATAGCAAATTTCGCTGTGTGGTCTCGGTGATGATGTTGCGCGAGGGTTGGGACGTGCGCAACGTGACCACCATCGTACCGCTGCGCCCCTACTCGGCCAAATCAGGCATCCTGCCGGAACAAACCCTGGGGCGCGGCCTGCGCCGCATGTTCCCGCTCGGTGATACGCCGGAGCTGGTCACCGTGATTGAGCATCCGGCTTTCCGCAAACTCTACGAAGACGAACTAACCCAGGAAGGGTTGGACATCGCCGTCCTGCCCGTGCGCGAGGTATTCAAACAAACTGTCACGATCTTTGTGGATCACGAGCACAAAGACGTGGAGGCGCTGGAGATCGAGATTCCGCTGGTTTCCGACGCCATCGAAACCACGCAGGAACTGCAGGGGTTGACCTTCGAAGAGGTGCGCGACGCCTTTCTGGCCGGGTTCAAGCCGCTGCCAATCGGCCAGAAAAGGGAAGGGCCGATTGAGTACAAAGAGCGGCACCTGTTCACCGATGAGATTGTGGCAACCATGCGGCTGGATGCCGGCCTGTTGAATAACGCCTGGTCGGCCCCGGCTTACTTTGCGCAGATGTTGGGCCGCACCTGCCGCGTCTCCAACCCTCATCAGGCGCTCGCGCCGTTGGTGGAGCGTTTTCTTGCCGAGGTACTGTTTGAACGTCCGGTTGACCTCTATAGCGGGGAAGTGGATCACCGCATGCGCGACCTGGACGTGATGGAGCACATCCGCGCCACATTCACGCCACTGATTCTGCAAAAGACGGTGCGCAAGCAGAAACGCCAGCGCGTCAGCCGCGGACAACGCCTTTCCACCTGGAAGCCTTATCAGGCCACCAGCCACGACAAACGTCCCGCTTTGCCTGCCCAGCGCACCATGTTCAACCTCGTGCCCTGCGACAACGATTTTGAGCAGGGATTTACCGACTTTCTCGAAACGGCGCAGGACGTGGCCGCCTTTGCCAAGAATGCCGGACCGCAGAAATTGATGATTGACTATCTCAGGCCGGATGGGCAGCGTGCGCTCTATGTCCCTGACTTTTTCGTGCGTACCCAAGATGGCGATCATTACCTGGTGGAACTCAAAGGCCGCCAGGACGAGATGGTCCCACTCAAGGCCAGTGCCGCCGTTGAATGGTGCAAGGTCGCTTCCGGCAAGCAGACGCGCTGGCACTATCTCTATGTGCCGTATCACCTTTTCCAGCAGGAGGCAGCCACGACCATCGCTGAATTGGCCCGCGCCTGCGAGCCATCGCTCAAGACTTTGCTGAACGAGTGGGAAACGCGGCAACTTGCTTTGCCCCTGGAAGAAGCCACCGCCCAGTCTCAGGCTGAAACGTTGTTCGAGCGGGTGTTGCGGGAAGCCGGCATCACGCACCCGCCCGTCGAGGTTGAGAGCGTGATGCGTCAGGCCGTGTTACTGCTCGATCATGCCATTCGCTCGCGCCAGCCTACTTTTGCCCACGCCTTCCAGCCCCTGCTCGGTCCATTGGAAGAATATGCCCTACGTGTCTTGGCAAAATACCTGAAGCCCGTTATCCCGCCAGACAAAGAGGCGTCCATCGCCTTCTTCAATCCCAGCCTGGAGCATCTGCCCCAACGCGAGCGGGCACTGTTGGAGAAGAATCAGCGTTATCTGCGTGACAATCTGGTCTTCGGGCGCTCGATCCAGCGTTTGGGGACGTTCCTCTTTTGCCTGGAGTACGCCCGCCAGGGTAGAGATGACGTTCATGGGATATGGGAAGAAGTCAGGCGGCGGTTCTCAGCAGCGCGGTTCGGTGCACTTTGTGAACTCTTGTCACAAGTCAACGAATTCCGCAACACGCGCGTCGCCCATGTTGAAGCTCCGCTTACCGACGAGCAAGAGGCATGGGATGCCATGCGCGCATGGCTGGCGTGCTTGAACATAGTGGCTGGGAACATTGAGTAAAAATGTGCACAAGGTCAGGCCGCCGAACAAGCGCTTCCACCTGACGCCGCTCCGCTGCGCTCCGCGGCGCAGGTGAAGCGCAAGCCGTTAGCGCGGACGCGCAGCGTCCGCACTAACGGCGCGCCCAATCGGCTTGAACAAATGGATGAAATCAGCAGTTCATTAGGAGGTACAACGTGAAACCGATCAACAATGATCTACTAAGAAGCCTTTTGCCCCGCTTCCGTAGTTTCCTTCAAACAGAGGGTGAGCAGTGGCAGAAAGAGCGGCAGGATAAGGATGCGTTCTTCGCTCGCTACTTCTCGGAGCAGCAGATTGACAGTCTTGATGAAGGTGTATTGCGCGAGTTGATCCATGCTCTCTGGGCTTTTAACGGCTGGACAAACAAGGACTGGCTTCTCCAAGAGATGCTTCGTTCCGGATTGCCGGCAATTCGCACTGCGTTCAAGCAACTCCTGTATGGAACGGATCCTCTTCCAGAGCGATTTGACAAAGTCAAGAAGAGCGTTCGCATGATGGGAGCGGCCTGTATTTCAGAGATTCTGGCACATCATGACCATACACAGTATCCTATTTGGAACAGCAGGAGCAGGCAGGGATTGATAACCCTTGGAGTTGATAAATCACGACTGCCGAAATCAGCGCAGATTAGCGGGGCGCAGTACGCGTCTTACTGCAAGTTGGTCCAAGATGTGCGCGGCCAAGTCGCGAGGGTAGATCCAGAGTTTGACGACTTGTTCAAATTGTACTTTTTATTGTATTACATCTCCCTTGAGGAGACACGCCCAGAAATCTCGATGGGGGCACCAATAGTGTCGCCCGTAGAGACCGAAGACTTTGAGCATGACGTCGTGGTGGCTCAAGTCATTGAACTGGGGGATGGCCTCGGGTTTGACGTGCAGCGAGAGTTTAGCGTTATGCCAGGATGCCGCATTGACGCAATTTGGAGAAGCCGCGTGGCGAATCTAGGCACTATTTCCTATGCTTTTGAGGTACATAGGAAGGGGAGTCGTGATTCTGTCATCTTGAACCTACAACGAATCAGGCGTGATCCAACCATTCAGAAAGTGGTCATAGTCTCATCGAAGGGCGAACTGGATCAATTCAGGCGTGAGATAGCATCATTGGATGAAGGTTTCCGGAACGCTGTGAGATATTTCGAGGTTCGAGATCTCCAACGAGCATTGAGTCAGGTACAAGGTCTAAAAGAGATTCTCAACACCTTGGGACTGTTAACCACAAGCGCTTCCACCTGACGCCGCTCCGCTGCGCTCCGCGGGGCGGCTAAGCCGCAAACCGTTGGACGGCTGATGCAAAAAATCTAGATGACAAGAAGCCAGGATGATTCATGAAGCGGAGTTCACCCAAGAACAAGGTATCTTTGTCCCACACCGACGCCCTCATCATCGAGATGATGAGTATGACGAGCAGATATTCGCAGTGCTCATCCAGATGCAGCGTGAGCACTTTTGGTACTATGGACGTCACAAACTGTTGCTGAACGTATTGAAGAAGGAGATTTCCCAACAATTTGGTGCCGCAAACAATCTGCGTGCGATTGATATAGGAGGAGGATGTGGTGGGTGGCTCGAATACCTACGCGCTCATGCCCCGGGCATGTTTCAAAAACTCGCCCTAGGCGATAGCTCCATGCGCGCCTTATCTCTGGCTGAAGCAGTAGTCGGCTCTTTCGCAACACGTTATCAGATCGATCTGCTTGACATCCCCTGGGTTGAAGAATGGGATGTGGTCTTCCTTCTCGACGTTCTCGAACATATCCCAGATCATGTGGAAGCTCTCCGACAAATAAGGAAAAGCATGCGGCCAGGAGGATTGCTTTTCGTGACAACGCCAGCATTAGAGGCATTCTGGACATATAACGACGAACTGGCACAGCACCAAAGACGCTACTGCCGGCAAGACTTTCGAGCATTGGCTGAGCATACCGGTCTTGAACTTCTGCGGACAGACTATTTCATGTTCTTTCTTAGCCCAGCCCTATTATTGAGCCGACTCCTGTTCCGTCCTCCTATATTGGCCACGCCTGAACAGCGCCGAGAGCATCTGGCGCGAACTCACCGCATCCCTGCACCACCGATAAACAGGCTGCTCGCGAAGGTTTTTTCAATTGAGGCATCTATGGTGAATACTGTCCGCTTCCCATGGGGCACCTCAATTCTCGCGGTGTTCAAACGATGAGTGGGGCCACGCGAAAAGACTGCTGAACAAGATATTGCAGCGGGTGTACCTGTCAGGGCTTGATGGATGTCGATTTTTGTTTGCATTCGATCCGGTGATTGTTAGGCACATCGCTTCAGTTGCCGCGCTGATGATCTCGTGGTCGTTAGCTCGGATATCATAAGGAGAATGAAAAATGCAAAAAGAGACCTTTAGGGAGTTCATTCGCTTCACCATCAAAGTTGTCCTTGTGCATTGCTTCACCTATTTCGTGTTTGGGCTGATCATGTCCAATTTGTTGAACTACGCAAAGCTCTTCCAACAGGAGGTGATACGGGATTTCATGCTCCCGTTTGGTTCACGCAGTCTGCTAGGGGTTTTATTCCAACCAGTGAGGGGCCTGTTGTTTGCAGTTGCTTTGTGGCCAATACGACGCCTCATCTTGGAAAGGAAACATGGGTGGCTCAGCCTATGGTTGATCTTTGTTGTCTTTGCGATTCTATCAACAACAAGCGCGGCACCGAGTTCCATAGAAGG
This sequence comes from Chloroflexota bacterium, assembly GCA_014360905.1. Taxonomy (NCBI): domain Bacteria; kingdom Bacillati; phylum Chloroflexota; species Chloroflexota bacterium. Next base: position 22,817 of record JACIWW010000007.1, on the reverse strand, counting down.
TATCTTATATACTAAGTTGCCTCTCTGGTATCACTTGATTGGTTTGCCGGAAATCATGCTGCAAACCCTGGCCTTTTCGTATCTGCTGGTCTTGTGGGATAAACGGCAATCCATGGTGCCCCAAGATACACGGAAAGAAAGCAAAGGACTGATCTCCGAATTGTTCAAGGCCGTTGTCATCAGTTGCTTTGCCTACATCGGTTATGCCATCGGTTCACTTGCGCTTTTCTTTCTTTCGGATACTGATATCGACTTCAATACAGCGGCAGGCGACATCAAGAACCAACTCATGTTTGTGGTGGCTTTTGTCTTCAATGTAGTATATACTTTCTACATCTCAAAGAAGTGGTTGAAAAACGAAATTCCATTGTGGGCAATTGGAGGACTTGCCTGGGCTCTGGATAGCTTGGTACTGTTCGTTTACCAATGGATATTCTACGGCTCATCTTCATTGATTACCGCAATGCTGATTGGGTTTCTCCCAGCAGTGATCATTACATTGGGCATACGCCAAAATTACAAGAAATTCCCGGTATGACAGGTACTAGCATATATGTAGTGCTAATCCCACAGCAGACATCATTACTGCTTACGTGACGGGGCGAGCAACCGTATACGAATGGAAATGCAATAATGGGAAACCAGAAATTATCCGGCAAGTATGCCACGTTGATCCACAGGGCTATCTGGCTGACTTCTGGTATGAACTGAGTCCCAAGAAGTAGAAACCTCAGGCGACATCGCCCCAACCGACAAAGAGACGGCGTGCATAGTTTTCCTCATCTGTGGGCTGTTCTCCCTATGCCACCTACAACTGTCCACTTACACCGCGCTGTCGCGCATCTAGTCAGCAGATCGACGCGTTCTGGGCTGATCTGTTGGCGCAGGCGCACCTCTGATTTGACAGCCCCGCTGTTATGTGTTATTATTTGCATCTGTAAATCTTTGCAAAAGGAGGCTATAATGCTCACATCTCATTTGTATCAGCCGTTGGCTTCTGTGTCAGCCAAGGCAGTTATTGGCACAGATGGATTTTCCACAGCGGGGGCAATCCCGATGCATATCCCGGATGGTTTCCTTTCTACGCCAGTAGCGCTGCTCATGTGGGTCGTAGCCATCGTCGGTGTGGCTTATGCACTGTGGCGGGTGAATCGCGAGCTGGATGAGCGCCAGGTGCCTCTGATGGGAGTACTGGCTGCGGCTATCTTTGCTGGTCAGATGCTGAACTTTAGCGTCACGGGCGGGACATCAGGCCACCTCGTGGGCGCTGCTCTGGCGGCGATTGTGCTCGGGCCGTGGGCTGCTATCTTGGTCATGACCTGCGTAGTGGGCACACAGGCTTTGCTCTTTCAAGATGGTGGGTTGCTTGCTCTAGGCGCCAATATCGTCAATATGGGTCTAGTGGGAGTAGCGGTAGGCTATGCCATTTACTGGACTGTGCGCAGATTGGCTGGCGATAGGAGTTGGGGTCTATTCGCAGGTGGCTTTGTTGCCGGCTGGCTGTCTATTGTGATTGCAGCGTTGCTATGTGCTTTGCAACTAGCCATATCTGGCACTTCGCCGGCCAATGTGGCCGTGCCGGCCATGGGCGGGATTCACATGCTCATCGGCGTCGGTGAAGGCCTGATCACCGCTGGGGCCTTGGCTTTTCTCTATGCGGCGCGCCGTGATTTGCTTTTGGCTGGGAAAGCGCATTTGCCTAGTGGAAAAGGGGTGTGGATTGTCGGATTGGCGATAGCGATCGTGCTAGCGGTTCTTTCCCCCTTGGCCTCGACCCATCCCGATGGCCTGGAGTGGGTTGCTGAGCAGCAAGGTTTTATCGAAGCTGCGCGGGAAGCGCCTTACGAACTTATCCCTGACTATGTGTTTCCTGGGATCTCGAATGAAGCGGTCGCTACGATTGTAGCTGGCATTGTTGGTTCACTCATCGTGTTTGCTATCACCTATCTAGTTGCGGCAGGACGCCGCCGGCGCGAGTCGTTGCGCGCGCAGTAGTGGGTTCGTTCGCTGCGGAGAGCGACGCTCTGCGCCTCTCCGCAGCGAGGGATGTTTCTCTATCCTGAGCCCTAGTTTGTGCCATGCACATCAGCCCTCTTGACGCCTATCGTTTTGGTGATAGTTTTTTGCACCTGCTCGATGCGCGGGTGAAGCTAAGCCTTGTCCTGGCTTTTGTCCTGTCCGTTTCGCTCATGCCAATAGGTGCTTGGCCGGCGTACGTGCTCCTTTTTGCCCTCGTTTTATCCGCTTCAGCAACTTCCGAATTAGGTCTTACTTTTACTCTGAAACGCTCGCTTCTTGCACTGCCCTTTCTGTTGGCAGCGTTGCCCCTTTTGGTAACTACCAAGGGCTCCATACTTGTGCATGTGCCTCTGGGCAGTTGGTTCCTTTCCATCACGGTTTCTGGTCTGGAACGGTTTCTAAGCATTGCGCTCAAATCCTGGCTTGCAGTGCAGATGGCAGTGCTGCTCACTGCTACGACGCCTTTGCCCGATATACTGGTGGCCATGCGTGCTTTAGGTGTTCCCCGTTTGCTTGTGGCTATCCTTGGCTTGATGTGGCGTTATTTGTTTGTCCTGGCGGATGAGGCTCTGCGTATGATGCGTGCCCGCGATGCGCGCAGTGCTTCTATGTCGGGGAGGAGCGGCAGCACGATAGCATGGCGAGCGCGGGTTACTGGAGGGATGGTTGGCTCCTTGTTCTTGCGCGGCTATGAGCGCAGTGAGCGCATCTATCATGCCATGCTGGCGCGCGGATACGACGGTACCATCCGCTCTCTGTCACTGAAGCCACTTTCCTCCGTCGAACGCCTGACCTTAGGCATAGGGTTGGGAATCCTAACAGGGCTGGTATTAATGGCTCACTTTTTGAGGTAGGATGATGCGTACAGAGCGCAAACTATTGCAGAACGTGATCGCCCCGCACCGTTTGGAACAGGGTGACAAAACCCTTTCTTCATCTGCCCGTCCCGTGCTTGAGGTCCGGCATCTTAGCTTTGCGTATCCCGATGGCCACGCTGTGTTGCACGATGTGAACTTGTGCCTATGGCAAGGGGAACGAGTCGCCATAGTGGGACCCAATGGGGCGGGCAAATCCACGTTGATGCTGCACTTTAACGGCATTCTGAAGGGCAAGGGCACCGTACGCGTGGATGGGATGGAGGTGGCTGAACCCAATCTCAAGAAAGTGCGCGCTCTTGTGGGGATGGTGTTTCAGAACCCAGATGACCAGTTGTTTTCGCCCACCGTCTTTGATGATGTGGCCTATGGACCAATCTACATGGGCTTGTCAAAAGATGAGGTCCAGCAACGCGTAACGCGGGCTCTGCAGCAAGTTCACATGGAAGGCTATGCTTCCCGTGTTTCGCATCACTTGAGCATGGGGGAGAAAAAGCGCATCGCGCTCGCTACCGTACTGGCTATGAACCCCAGTATCCTCGTTCTAGATGAACCATCCGCTGACTTGGACCCCCGTGCACGTCGCACGCTGATCAGGCTACTGAAAGAATTGCCCCAGACCCTTGTCATTAGCAGCCATGATCTGCGCCTGGTCAAGGAGCTTTGCTCACGTACCATTATCCTGGATGAAGGGCGCATTGTCGCTGATGGCCCGACGCTGGAACTCCTCGCGAACGAAGCGCTTCTCTATGCACATGGCCTCGAGCCGGTATAGAGATTGCCTCAGCGCGACAACTTCCGCAGGCGATTGAGAAGGTGTCGCAGGAAGGAGATTCCCTCCTCTTGGAAACCGCGCCAACTGTAGTGCACCTCCACGAATGCCTGGATTAATCCAACCGGATCATCATCTAGGTGACAAAAAGACCATCACCGATGGATGTAACGGCTTTCGTATAAGCGGTTTCTTTGGTTGTTGCCAGGGGTTAAGAGTGGAAGAAGGCGCCGAAGGAACGACAGAATTTGCAGCCGTCCAGCCATTCGCATGTTTTGACACCGCTCCAATATATACTATAATGGCTTTCTGGTTTGCCAAAAATATCACGCTGAGGAGGAAGTGCGTGCAAATTAAAGAGTTCCTAAAAAAGCTCTCCGAAGCCAGCGGTGTCTCAGGTTATGAGGCGGGGGTACGCGAGTTGGTGCGTGAGGAGTTCTCTCAATATGCAGACGAGATACGCGTAGATACCATGGGCAATTTGATCGCCCTAAAACGCGGCGAAAGGGTTCAGCAATTTCCCCGTCGCAGCATCATGTTGGCTGGACACATGGACGAGATTGGCCTGCTAGTCACCAAACTGGAGAAGGGGTTCTTGCGTTTTTCCACTGTTGGTGGCTTTGACCTGCGGGTCCTTCCTGGCCAGGAAGTCATCGTGCATGGCCGGCGAGATCTGCCTGGCATCATAGCCACTCGCCCTCCCCATGTTCTAACCCCGGAAGAACGGGAACAGACTACGCCGCTGGATCAGTTGTTCATAGATGTAGGGCTACCTGAAGATGAACTGTCCCAACTGGTCCGCGTGGGCGATGTGATCACCCTGCAGCGGCAGTTTACTGAGCTAGCAGGTAATCTGGTTGCTGGCAAAGCATTTGATGACCGAGCGGCCGTGGTGTGCATTGCCTATTGCCTTCAGCACCTTGCTACAATGAAACACACTTGGGACGTATACGCTGTCGCCACGGTGCAGGAAGAAGTTGGCCTAAAGGGTGCCTTGACTAGCACTTTTGGACTTGCGCCCGATATTGGCATCGCCATTGATGTATGTCATGGCAATATGATTGGTGTCCCTGAAGTGGATACCGCCAATATCGGGGGAGGTCCGGCTATTGCATTCGGCCCAAATATCCATCCCCTGATGTACTCTCGTCTAGTAGAAACTGCCAAAGCCCATGAGATCAGCTACCAGCCTGACCCCACCCCAGGTCCTAGTGGTACAGATGCATGGGCAATGCAAGTCACACAGGAAGGCATCCCCACGGCTCTTGTTTCCATTCCTCTGCGCTATATGCACACCACTGTGGAAACGCTGTCACTGAAGGATCTGGAACGGGCAGGACGGTTATTGGCTCTTTTCATTGTCAATCTGAACGAGTCCTTTGCTCAAGAACTTGGCCTGAAAGCAGGATAGCATGCAATCTAACCCGATGTAAGCCGTTTGCATCTTCTATTTTCCTCAGGAGGACATACCTTGTTGTTAAAAGAATTAACCGAAGCGTTTGGAGTATCAGGCAACGAAGGCGCAGTACGCCAGGTGATCCTGGATGCAATTCGAGAGCGAGTGGACGAGTACCGTATTGATGCCTTGGGAAATCTGATTGCGTTGAAAAAGGGCAGTGGCAAGAACGGGCGCAAAGTCATGCTCGCGGCACATATGGATGAAGTAGGACTTATGATTATGCACATCGAGAAAGAAGGCTCACTGTACTTTCGGCCAGTTGGAGGCATTGATGACCGCGTTCTGCTAGCTAAGAAAGTACTCATTGGTGAGAACAAAGTGCCAGGTGTGATCGGAGCCAAACCTGTGCACCTTCTGGAGCCTAAAGCTCGTGAGCAAGTGGTCAAGGTCAGGGAGATGAGCATTGACATTGGCGCTTCCAGCAAAGAAGAAGCCGAACGCCTAGTGAAAGTGGGGGATTATGCGGTTTTCGACATCCCCTTCTGTGAACTCGGTGGAGCATTGCGCACGGTCAAAGGAAAAGCCTTCGACGACCGTGCTGGATGCGCTGTCCTCATCGAGTTACTGCAAGACCGCTACCCCTTTGACTTCTACGCCGCTTTTACGGTGCAGGAAGAAGTGGGGCTGCGCGGAGCACGGGTGGCTGCCTACTCCATTGCACCGGATATCGCCTTCGCCCTGGAGGGAACCATCTGCGATGACCTACCCAAGAAACGGGACATCAGTCCCACGACAACTTTAGGTGCAGGGCCAGCCATTACCATCATGGATCGTTCGGTCATCGCCGACCGCCGCCTGGTGGAGCTGCTGATAGATACTGCTGAAAAGAATGGCATCCCTTACCAGTTCAAACAGCCAGCGCTTGGCGGCACAGATGCGGGAGCCATCCATCTATCGCGGGAAGGGGTTCCTGCAGCGGTGGTGGCAGTACCCTCGCGCTATATCCATTCGCCAGCCAGTATCTTGAGCCTTACCGATCTGGACAACACCATACAATTGATGCGACAGACTCTAGCCAGAGTGAACGAGTTGAACCTGTCCCGCTAAACATATTTTCTGCTATAGGAGGCAACTACCGGTGAAAGAACTGATCAAAGAACTGACTGAGGTCTACGGCCCATCGGGCAATGAAGATATGGTGCGCGAAACAATCAAGCGCCACATCGCTAAACATGTAAGCGAAATGCGCGTAGATGCATTGGGCAACCTGATCGCGCTGAAGAAGGGGCAACCGCAGAGCGAGATCGAACCGCGCAAGATTATGCTCGCTGCACATATGGACGAAATCGGGGTCATCGTCAGCCATGTCGATGAGAAGGGTTTTCTACGCTTTGCCCCTGTCGGCGGCGTGAATCCACTGACCCTGTTGGGCAGTCGAGTGGTTTTTGCCGACGGGACTATTGGTGTGATCGGCCGGGAACGCCCAGAGAAACCCGACGAATTCCCCAAAATTGAAAAGATGTTCATTGACGTTGGGGCTCCGGATAAGGAACGCCTGAACAGAAAAGTCGGCGATATGGCCGCCTTCATGCGCCCTCTCGTTGACATGGGGCAACGACTCACCGCAAAGGCTTTTGACGACCGGATTGGCTGTGCGATATTGGCGCAGACCGCGCAGGAACTCAAGACCACCTCTCACGATGTATATTTCGTCTTTACTGTGCAAGAAGAGGTAGGATTGCGCGGAGCGTTGACTTCGGCTTTTGGCGTAGAGCCGGATGTAGCCATTGCGGTAGATGTTACGACCACAGGGGATACTCCAGAAGCATACCCAATGGCTGTCTCGCTAGGTGCTGGCCCAGCTATCAAGGTCAAGGATCGGGGCATGCTTGCGCATCCTGGCGTCAAGAACTGGATGGCGGAGACTGCCGAGCGCCTGGGGCTGCCCTACCAGCTTGAGGTCCTGGAAGCGGGTACAACAGACGCTATGGCGATCCAGACCTCACGCGCAGGCGTGGCTGCTGGTGTGCTATCTATCCCTACCCGTTACGTGCACACTCCATCAGAAATGGTGGACTACTACGATGTGCAAAATGCAGTGAAACTGCTAGTTGGATTGCTGAGCGGGCCAGTGCGGATCTGATGCCCATCATCTTTCACAAGGAGAGAATATGGATTCCACAGAAAAACTCTTCCAGACTCTGACCGAGGCAGCAGGCGTGCCAGGATACGAAGGCGAAGTGCGTGCTGTCATTCGTCGCTATCTGGAACCTATGGCCAGGATTGAACAGGATAAACTAGGCAGTATTATTGGCGTAAAGCGTGGCAGCACAGACAAACCTCGGGTGATGCTCGCCAGCCATATGGATGAAGTCGGCTTTATGGTCAGCCTTATCACTGATGACGGCTTTATCCGCTTCGTACCGCTGGGCGGTTGGTGGAACCAGGTCATGTTGGCCCAACGCGTGGTGATCAAGACCTCTGCTGGCGATGTAGTTGGGCTGCTGGGTGCCAAACCTCCCCATCTTCTGGAAGAAGAGGAAGCCAAAAAACCGGTTGAAAAGAAAGATATGTACATAGACATTGGAGCCACCTGCGCGGAGGAGGTCAAGGCCTGTGGAGTACGCCTAGGCGACCCGATTATCCCTATCTGCCCCTTTACCGTACTGGCTCCAGGAAAAACCTACATGGCCAAGGCCTGGGATGACCGACTGGGTTGCGCTCTTTTCATCCAAGCCCTCGAGCGATTGACCAGCCAGGCTCACCCCAACACGATTTATGCCGTGGGCACAGTACAAGAAGAAGTGGGACTGCGCGGGGCCAAAACCAGCGTCTACAATGTCAATCCAGATGTCGCGATCATCCTAGAAGTGGACATCGCGGGAGATGTGCCCGGCATCAAACCCGAGGAATCAGCAATCAAGCTCGGCAAAGGGCCTACTCTGCTGCTGTACGATGCGCGCATGATTCCGAACCTTCGCTTGCGCGACCTGGTGATTGCCACGGCTGAGGAAAACAATATCCCCTTGCAGTTTTCCGCCATGCGCGGTGGCGCAACAGATGGCGGGATGATTCATTTGCATAACGAGGGCGTTCCTACTGTGGTCCTTGGCGTTCCAACGCGGCATATCCACAGCCATGCTGGCATACTGCACCGTCAAGACTATGACCATGCCCTTGACCTTCTGGTAAAACTCATCATGCGCCTGGATGAGCCCACAGTAAGGAATTTGACGGCATAGCGACCTTGCTTTTTCTGCTATCTCAGGAGTAGCAGAATGAATTGATAACCTCAAAGGGGAGAAAAATGCCCACGACCTGCATTATTGTCTCTCACACGCATTGGGATCGTGAGTGGTATGAGCCGTTTCAACGCTTTCGTTTACGACTGGTTCGTTTGATGGACAAGTTACTCCACATCCTCGAAAGCGATCCCGAGTACCGCTACTTCACGCTGGATGGACAAACCATCGTGCTGGAAGACTATCTGGAAATACGCCCCGAACGCGAACACGCTTTGCGCAAGTACATTCAAGAGGGACGACTCCTGATTGGCCCTTGGTACATCCTGCCGGATGAATTTCTGGTCAGTGGGGAAGCGCTCGTGCGCAATCTCCTCCTTGGCGATCAAGCAGCCCGACGATTTGGGCCTAAGATGATGGTGGGCTATACGCCGGATCCCTTTGGCCATATCTCACAGTTACCGCAGATTCTGCGTGGTTTTCGCATAGATTGTGCCGTTCTTTGCCGCGGCCTGGGCGACGAGCCGGTGGAATTGCTTTGGCAAGCACCCGATGGCAGCACCGTCTTGCTCTGCTACCTTCGCGATGGCTATGATAATGCAGCTCGGCTTCCCTTGCGTGACGCGCGATCTTTGGCCAGAGAAATCACTCGTTTGTGTGACAGCCTCACACCCCATAAAGCAACTGACTATGTATTGTTGATGAACGGCGTTGACCACATGGAACCATCGCCGGAGCTTCCGCAAGCCCTAGCAACGGTGCAGGAATTATTGCCAGAAATGAAGCTAGTGCACGGTACTTTGCCCATGTACATCGATGCCATCAGAAAGAGCCTGCACTGGGACTCCGCCTCATTGGAAAGCAGTGCCAACAAACTACCAACTGTGCGCGGCGAACTGCGCTGTTCCAAACGTCATCACCTGCTTCCTGGCGTATTATCCGCGCGCATGTGGATTAAACAGCGCAACCATCATATCCAGAACCTGCTTGAGAAATGGGCGGAGCCATTTGCGGCATTTGCAGCACTCGCTACATGTAGAGGTGAGGCACCCCCAGTCCCCACCCATCCCTTGATCTGGCAGGCATGGAAGTACCTGCTGGAGAATCATCCTCACGATTCCATCTGCGGTTGCAGTATTGATCAGGTACATCGGGAGATGGTCACGCGTTTCGATTGGGCTGAGCAGATTGCCGAAGAGGTGGCACGGCAGGGCTTGAGCACAATTGCCGACCAAGTCAATACACTGGCTCCTAAAGCACACCTTCCTGAGCCGCGTCTACCCCTTGTTGTCTTCAATCCACTTGTCGCAGATCGCACAGACCTTGTCCAGGCCAGCGTACAAATCCCTGGCAGCCTGGAAGATTTCATCGTAGTGGACGAGAGGGGACAGGTAGCTCCACACCAGGTACTGGCCCGCCAAGAGGCGGAATTTGCTACATTGCAGCTCGATCGTGATGAGGTGCTGGGACTGGCCGCCATGGTGGAAATGGTAGCTACTTTAGGTTTTTCCGTTCAGGAAATTCATATCAATAACCAGGGGCAAACGGCCAAAATTGATGTTACGCTAATTGAGCATGGCCATACCGACCCAGCCCTCATCGCGGACGCCCAGCACGAGATAGAGACCATCCTGTCCGAGGGCAAGGTGCAGAACTTTTTTGTGCGCACGCATCAAGCAGCCCGGGTCAAGTTCCACTTTGTCGCCCGAAATGTTCCAGGCTGTGGCTACAAGACGTATTTCTTGGTGCCAAAACCGCCTACGGTGGCGACTTCTACAAAGCAGGTCATCACCGCCGACCTGCACATGGAGAACGAGTTCCTCGCCGTGGATGTCAATCCAGCAGATGGCACGCTTCAGCTCCTGGATAAATCTACGAGAACGCACTTTCGTGGATTGCACCGCTTCGTAGATGGTGGAGATCGCGGCGATGAATACAACTACTGCCCCCCAGAAAAAGACCAAGTGATCTCCATGCCTTGTGCACCACCAAAAATCACCTGGCTCGAAAAAGGCCCAGCTCGTTGGACAATCCAGGTGTACCAAAAGTATCTGCTGCCAGCCTCGCTGACCGAAGATCGCAGCGGACGCAGTGCACAGATGGTGGAAGTGCCCATTACAAGCCAAATCAGCCTGTGCGCAGGCGTGCCACGCCTTGACTTTTCCACGCAAATCTCCAACCATGCCCGTGACCATCGCCTGCGCGTCTACTTTCCCACGCCAGTGCATACAGATTGCTCCGAATCCGAGGGTACCTTTGATGTCATACGTCGTCCATTGGGGATACCCAACAATACCGAAGACTGGATCGAGCAGCCGGTCCCTACTCATCCCCAGAAAACTTTCATGGATGTCAACGATGGGGAGATCGGCCTGATGGTCATCAACCGAGGCTTGCCTGAGTACGAAGCATTTCGGGAAACAGACGGAAGTGTTACTATTGCCTTGACATTGCTGCGTTGTGTGGGCTGGTTATCCCGCGATGATTATCCCTGTCGCAAAGGACATGCTGGCCCACTTTTGGAGACGCCGGAGGCGCAGTGTATTGGCGACTATGTTTTCGAATATGCGCTCATGCCTCACGCGGGAACATGGCAAAGCGTATACCAGCATGCTCATGCCTTCAATGCGCCATTATGGGCAGTGAGCACCAATAGCCATGCCGGCACAATGCCTCTAGAACAAAGCCTGCTCACCCTGGAGGGAAAAGGATTGGTGTTAAGTGCCGTGAAAGAGGCGGAAAGCGGAGATGGACTGATCGTGCGTTTCTACAATATTACCGATGAACCAGTAACAGCTCGGCTGCGCACCAGCATGCCAGCCAAGTCCGCCATGCTGGTCAATTTAGCAGAGGAGGTACTAGAGCCACTCCACCTGGACGATACAGGAGCGGTCGCTATTCCGGTAAAAGGCAAGCAAATCGTCACCGTGAAATGGACAGGGTTTTGAGCCAGCTTTCATATCTGGTCATTGCAAAGGTGTTATCCAGCTCTGAAACGAGCACGACCTGGGGTGTGAGGAATAGCTATCAACGGATACGGACACGAGTAAATAAATGCTGGTGTAGTGCATTCGTTTATTCGGTGGAGATTCGTTGATGGCTGACGCTTAACAATTGACCCACAACCTGTAATGGGCCAATAGATCGTTACCCACTCTGGGGTCGCAGGCGAGGAAGGAGTCTGGGCTGATGCCATCCAGCAGGATGGGCGGGAAGAAGGCGATGGTGTTGGGGATATCATAGTGCAAACGCTGCAAGACCGCCAGTGGAGGTTGTCCATCCATGTCATGGCCAGCGTGAGGGCGGAGGACGTTGTAGAAGTAGACCCACCGAGTGGCAGCGGCCAGGAGTTGGGCAGGGGTGCGGATGTGGATGAGGTAAGGGCGATAGAACTCCTCGTCGTCGGTGCGATGGCTGCGTTCCACCCGGCCATTGTACTGCTGGCGACCCTTGGGGTAGCGGTGCAAGGCGCCTTGGAGGGGGGGATGCGGGTGGGGTTGTCGCCTCCGAACTCCTCTCCCCAGTCGGTTTGAAAGGAGACAGGGGTCTGGACGCCATGGAGGCGAATCCAGAGGAGGGCCAGGGTCAGGAAGGTGAGACCATTGGTGAGGGTCTTCTTGTGGCTGTAAGCCAGGAAGCGGAGGCGGGAACGGCTCTCACAGGCGGTCCACTGGTAGCACGGGAGGCGATGATTGCGGAGGTGAACTCAGAGGCGAGTGCCCAGGGCCGCCTTGTCTCGGATCTCTTTGACGTCCGTCTGGAGGAGGGAGAAGGGGACTTATACCTCCCAAGCCCAGTGGGCTGGATAGAGGGGTTTGCGGCGGCGCTGGTGGGGTTTGGTGAGGCCGTGGCGGCGCAGGATGTGGCGGATGGGGTGGGGGAGATCTCCAGGCTGTACTCTCTCTGGAGGTACCAGGCCAGGCGGAGGCGGCCATACCCAGTCACCTTCCAGTCCTGGACGACCAGCGTTTCGGTGGCTGGGTCGGTCTGGCGTGGGGAGCGATGGGGCCGGCGGGAGCGGTCCTGGAAGGCTGCGGGATTGCCTTCTTGGGCCCGGCGGACCCATTTGCGGATCACCTGGCGAGAAGTGTGCCAAAGGGAGGCAGTCTTGCGGATGCTTCCCGTCTCTTGGTAGGTCTGGACTAGGCGTCTTCTTGCTCTGGGTTTATGGCGTATACTTCCCGGTAGGCCAGGTTTGGCATAGCTGGTGCTCCTCCTGGTGCAGTTGTTTCCACAATTCTTTTACCACAGGAGCACCCCCTTTTGTCAAAATCGCCTGTACCACCTGGTAACGATCTGTTGGCGCAAGCGCATTGTGCGGCTTGACGATTACGGTTTCGTGTGGTAAAATTGCTATGAATGGGTCATTGTTGCCCCCCATTTCTCGAAGTGGAAGTGGGGGGTTTGTTCATAAATGGTCTGGCGAAAAGGAGATAGGCTACAGTACATGCGCATCGGTATAGACGCCAGGCTCGTCTACTACAGACAAGCCGGTATCAGCCAATACACGCTTCGCCTTTTGGAGGAATTTGCTGCTATTGATCAAGACGACGAGTTCATTGTCTTTCAGAGCCGCAAGGACCGCGTCACACTAGTAAACCAACCCAATTTTCACAAGCGTTCATTGTGGACACCTCCCCACCATCGTTTTGAGCAGTTATTGTTACCATTGGAAATCGCCATGATGGATTTGGATGTCCTACATAGCCCCGATTTCATTCCTCCGTTTCGCCGCAACTGCAAATCGGTCATCACGGTTCACGACCTCAATTTTCTGCTATATCCACATTTTCTGACCCCAGAAAGCGCTAGATACTATGGTCAAATTGACCAAGCGGTTCGTAACTGCGATCATATCATCGCCGTGTCGGAAAGCACAAAACGAGACATCGTCCGATTGACCGGTGCACCAGAAAGCAAGATAACAGTGGTGTACGAAGCAGCAAATCCTATCTACCGGCCACTGCGGGACAAAAGGCTATGTCAGCAGGTCAAAGACAAGTTCAACATACAGAATGATTACATTCTTTTCGTGAGCACGATTGAACCGCGTAAGAATGTGCCCACTTTGCTAATGGCCTACAAGCAGCTGTTGGACAATTACAGGGTGGACGTCAGTTTGCTGCTGGGCGGCGAAAAGGGCTGGCTTTTCGATGAGGTATTCGCTCTAGTGGAAAAACTGGGTCTCCAGGAACGCGCTCGTTTCCTGGGACGTGTCTCGCCAGAGGATTTGCTGGGCCTTTACAATGCAGCCAGGCTGCTTGTTCACCCAGCCTTCTACGAAGGTTTTGGATTGCCTCCGCTAGAGGCCATGGCCTGTGGAACGCCAGTAGTGGCATCCAACACCTCCTCATTGCCTGAGGTGGTTGGAGATGCGGCGCTTTTGGTGGATCCTACCGATGTAGATAGCATGACAGTAGCCATGTGGCGCTTGTTATCCGATGAAACTTTGCGCCAGGAAATGATAGAAAAGGGCTTGAAGCGTGCTCGCCTTTTCTCTTGGAGGAAAGCAGCACTGGAAACCCTGGATATTTATCGCCGTCTGGCACAATAATCCGATATGGGTAAGCGAATCCTTTTCTTAACACCGCAGTCGCCTTACCCACCACAGCAAGGCACTGCAATCCGTAATTACAACCTAATTAGGCAAGCAGCTAAGCAACATGAAGTGCATCTGCTCTCGTTTGCAGGTGCTTCATCCACAGAGGTTGATCTCAGCCCGCTCCGGGAACTATGCACGGGACTGGATATGGTGGCAGCTCCGCAGCGCAGCAATTGGCAACGCTTGCTCACTGTCCTGGCTTCCCCTAAGCCAGATATCGCCCACCGTTTATATTCTGCTCTCTTCACCCACAAACTGGAGACAGTGCTCATAACGACCAAGCCCGATGTCGTGCAGGTAGAAGGTCTGGAAATGGCCCAATATGGCCTGTGGGCTCGTCAGTTTGCTGGACAGACCCCGCTGCTTATCTACGATGCTCATAACGCAGAATACCTGCTACAGCAGCGTATTTTCGAGACTGATGCACGCCATCCACGGCGCTGGTTAGGTGCGCTCTACTCTTTCATCCAATGGCAGAAGTTGCGCTATTACGAAGCAATGGTGTGTCGTCAGGCACAGCGGGTAATTGCCTGTTCTTCCGCTGACGCCAAGGCCTTGGCCAGTTTAGTGCCTGGTCTGGAAGCGATCATCCTCCCCAACGGTGTGGACACGCAGCACTATCGGCCCGATGTTGTGACCCCTTTGCCACTTGGCCCACAGGTTTTGGTTTTCACAGGCAAGATGGATTTCCGACCCAACGTGGATGCAGTTCTTTGGTTTTGCTCAGAAGTGCTGCCCCTTATTCAAGAGAGCGCTCCGGCTACCCAGTTCTACGTTGTAGGCAAGAACCCCCATCCACGCCTTGAGCCATTGAGACACATGCCAGGAGTAACTGTAACCGGCTTTGTCGAAGATGTACGTTCTTACATTGCGGCCGCAGCGGTTTACGTTGTGCCACTTCTCACCGGAGGTGGAACACGTCTCAAAGTTCTGGAAGCGATGGCTATGGGCAAAGCGATTGTCTCCACCACGCTCGGATGTGAAGGTATCCATGCCGCCCCGGAGCAAGAGATTGTGCTGGCGGATAAGCCACATGACTTTGCCGCACGGGTACTTAATTTGTTGCAGAACGAGGCACGACGCAGGGAACTAGGCTATGCAGCACGAGCCTTCGCCGAGCAACATTTCGATTGGCGTATTGTCGCTACTTCGTTAGAGCAAGCGTATGCGCACTAGCCGTCAGCATTTACGTCTGATTTTGTTGCGCGCTTTCGCCGCCTGTACCCCTTTCTTGCAGCGCCAGGAAAAAAGGATTGAAGACACTGGCCCGCGCATTTTGCTTATTCGCCCCGATCACATTGGTGACTTGCTCTTCGCCACGCCAGCGTTGCGCGTGCTGCGCAAAGCTTTTCCCGATGCGTATTTGGCATGCATGGCAGGGCCATGGGCCAAAGCAGTGGTGGAGAAAAACCCCCATGTGGATGAAGTCATCGTTTGCACTTTCCCGGGATTCACTCGCCAACCCAAAGGCGCACTATTCATCCCATATCAGGTGGCCTGGAAATGGGCTACCGAATTGAGAGCAAAGCGTTTCGACATAGCTATCGTGCTGCGCTTCGACCACTGGTGGGGAGCTTTGCTGGCATACCTGGCAGGCATCCCTTATCGCCTGGGTTATGCCATTGCCGAATGCGAACCTTTTCTGACCATGGCCATCCCTTATGAAAGCCAACGGCATGAAGTGCAGCAAAATTTAGCATTGGTTGAACAAGCCATCCATGTTTATAGCCGGGAGGTTCCCCAAGATCCACTGAACCTCGAAGTCGTCGTCACCGAACAGGATCAGGAGGATATCACCCGTTACTTAGCAGAGCATGGCGTGACCACCGAAGAAAAGATCATTGCTATTCATCCCGGTGCAGGTGCTGCGGTTAAGGAATGGAGGTCAGAAGCCTTTGCTCAAGTGGCGGATGCGATCATAGAACGTTGGCAGGCCAAAGTTGTGCTCACTGGTGGTCGCGATGACCTTGATTTAGCCTGGTCTATCTATGCACAAATGCTCAATGAGCCCATTGTCGCCGCCGGAGATACCACCCTTGGTCAGCTCGCTGCCTTATACCAGCGTTCCCGCTTGGTCATCGGACCAGACTGTGGGCCATTGCACTTGGCTGTGGCTGTGGGGACACCCACAGTACATCTCTACGGGCCGGTAGATGCGCGCAAATTTGGCCCTTGGGGTCAACCAGAGAAGCACTTAGTTCTCACTTCTAGTTATGCATGCATTCCTTGCAATCGCCTCGACTATTCTGCCAAGGAGCTGCCAGATCATCCTTGTGTGCGTGCAATCACGCCTCAAACAGTGCTGGATGCTGTGCAAAAATTACTAACCACGGCTTAAGCAGCATGTTTAATCGAAGTGAATGGATTTAGGAATATGGGTGGCTGTCATGCTGGAGTCAGAGCGGTAGGCTGAAGCTGAAGGTAGACCCTTTTCCCACTTCGCTCTCGACCCAAATCTCACCACCATGAGCGGTTACGATCTGTTTACAGATATACAATCCTAAGCCGGTTCCCCCAACGCGTCGCGTGTTGGAACCATCCACCTGATAAAAACGCTCGAACATGTGTGGTAATGCCCCTGCGGGAATACCAATTCCATCATCCTGCACAGAAGTAACCAACCATCTCTTTTCTAACTTGGCAGAAATGGTTACATGGCCTTTCTTTGGAGTAAATTTAATAGCATTGTGGATCAAATTCCTGATCACTTGCTTCAGCCGTTCTTTATCCCCGAGAACAACTGGTAAATCTGGGGGCAATTTGCTGGCGAGTGTGATTTGCGCCTGATCGGCCAATGCTTGTAGCTCATCTATAACTTCCTGGGCAACGATATACATTTGGACGGGTTCCTTTTGCAACACAAAGTGTGCTGATTCCATCCGTGATGCGTCCAGCAAGTCGTTAATCAAATTGGTCAAGTGTTGCGTTTGCCGGTACACAATCTCAAGGCATTCCTTTTGTGTAGCTTCATCTGGAGCCTTGCCATCGAGCAGCAACTGCACATACCCGCTGATAGAGTGCAGGGGAGAACGCAATTCATGGGATACCGTACTGATAAACTCGCTCTTCAATTGATCGAGTTCTTTGAGTTGTTCGTAAGCGCTGCGGAGGCGGGTAAAAAGGCGCGCATTCTGGATAGCAATAGCAACCTGGCTGGCCAGTACCCATAGGAGTTCGAGATCGCTACGTACAAAGACGGGTTTGTTCCGTCCCTTACCCAAACCCAGGACACCAATTCTCTCCCCCTTGACGACCAGGGGAAGGGCAACGGCTGTGCTAACCTGCGTATTCACTATATCGGAGACAAAAAAGGAACCTTGGCCTTGCTCAGCTTGCCAGATAACCGGTTGTCCGTTCTGCAGGACATTCCAGACCATCTGGTCATTTAGCTTGTACTCCTGATCGGGTGGTTGTGCGCGCCCCTCTGTGATCAAACCGCATACTTCCAAATGCCCGCTTACTTCATTCTTTAACATCAGCACACCCAAGTCTGCAGCAGTTTCTTGCACCGCTACATGTAACACTTGCTGTAAAAGCCTATCGAGATCTGTAACAGTAATCAAAACCTGGCTTAGTTGGAAGAGCGGGATAAGGGCTCTGAGGCGTTCATTTTCTTTCTCCAACCTCTTTCTGCTGAGGGCTTTGGAAACCGCAGCTTTGAGACTATCTAGCGAGAATGGTTTGAGCAGGAAGTCATCTATACCCAGCTTGAGCGCCTCTATGGCTGCCTCCATGGAACCGTGCCCTGTGATCACGATTCCCACAATGTCGGGATTGAAGCGCTGAATCGTCCGAAAAAGCTCGAGCCCATTCATCCCAGGCATCTTGATATCCGTGAGCACTAGATCAAAGTCCTGTTTTTTAGCCAGTTCGATGCCTTCGTATGCATCGTGCGTACCCCAAGTTTGATAGCCTTCCTTGGAAAGTGCCTGGATGCACAAATCCAGGACCCCCTCTTCATCATCCACAATCAGAACACGCTCATCAGGCATCCATTGCTCCTTTTCTGACCAACATGTTGCTAACGTGGCTTAAGCATATGGCTCGAGAGAGCAGAGTGTAAGCGTTCAGCCAATTTTTGCAAGGAGAGCACCGCTGCTCCTCCTGATTCGGCCAGCACCAGAGGAACACCCTGCTGATATGAAAAAGACAATTCCTCCATGGCGGGCGGTATAAAGCCTAGGGAGGCCTTTTTCAATTGCTGTTCGATCTGAGGCAACGATAGAGTTCCCGTGGATGACGCTCGGTTCACTACTATCAGGCTAACCGTCTCTCCAGTCAATCCAGCGTCTTCAAACCAAGGATTTAGTTGCTCTGCACATGCCACATCGATTGGTTGAGGGCCCAGCACAAGCAATGCCATATCGCTTTGGGAAAGCGCTTCCTTGGTGCCTGGCGATAGCATATGAGGTAGATCTAAGAGAATGGCATCAGCGAGCGACCGAGCACTGCGTATAATCGCACTGACATGAGCTTGAGATATTTCGAGTAGATTGGTGTCAGTTGGTACACTTGGTAGCACAGCCAAGCCGGACGAGTGCATGAAAAGCCTTCTTGCTAGCTGATGGCTATCTATCTGATTAGCCTCCATCTTCAGCAACTCGGTCAGTGAAATACGTGCTGGGAGCTTAAGTTGCCAGGCCACTGTACCAGAATGAGCATGTAAATCCATCAGTATGGTTGGTACTTTCCGGCGTGCCAATGCCACTCCTAGGTTTACCGCTATGGTTGTGGTGCCTACGCCTCCCTTGGCTCCAATCAAACTGATTACCCATCCCTGTTTTGTCGCAGCCACGCGCCTGGTCCGTGCCAACACGGCTTTAACCCTTGCAACAACTTCTCTGGGATCCGCGGGCTTGGTAATGTAGTCATCTGCACCAGCCTGCAGGCCAGTGATTTTGTCATCGAGTTGCGTTTTGGCAGTTAAGAAGATAATGGGGATGTGGGCGGTTTGTGGGCGACTACGCAGTTGGCGGCACATTTCAAGCCCATCCACGCCCGGCATCATAATATCCAAAAGAATGAGATCTGGTTGGTCGGTCTGAACAGCAAGCAACCCCTCCCTCGCATCCAGAGCGGAGGTTACTTCAAAGCCCTCAGCCACAAAGGAGAGCCTCATCAATTTGACCGCTAGGGGATCATCATCTATGATTAAAATTTTGTCTGGCATCTATACACCTCGGCATTTGTCTGCGATATAGGCCCACGGAATTATATTGTAGACCAGGGGGCGAGCTTTCCGTAGTTATTCTAAATCCATTTATCAAACTTGTCAATAAGACAGGGATTTAAAAGATATCACGAGGCATCCTACCGTTGCCTCAAATTGTCGGGGAAACCTCGTGTATTTGCAGGATACAATAGCAAACGGAGTTGGTAGGAACTGAAAATTATTGCTATAATAGCCGCACATCTTGAGGAGGAATTACCATAATGGTGCTACCAGCAACGATTAAGACCATCATCAGTTTTGTCCTGATTCTATTAGGGGCTTATGCTGTGCTTTTCTTGTTCAGCCTGATTATCTGGACGTTTCGCGATATCCGTTCTCGCACGCGCGATGTTTTGGTACAAATCCTGGCGACCTTGCTCGTTCTGGTCTTCAATATCCCAGGGTTGTTGCTTTATTTTGTCTTGCGGCCCCAGGAGACGCTGACTGAAGCCTACGAACATGCTTTGGGGCAAGAGGCTTTGCTGCAGGATATCGAAGAACGCTATATCTGTCCTAGTTGCAAGCGCAAAGCAGAAGCAGACTTCATTATTTGTCCCTATTGCCACGCTGAGTTGAGAAAGCGCTGCCCGAACTGTGAACGCTTGATGAGCCTGAGCTGGGATATCTGCCCCTATTGTGGACAGCAGCAAAATGAAGAACAGCTAGAAGGCAGCAATGCACCTGTTGCACCAACTAGTGCCTGAGCAAAGCTGTAGCACCCTGAACGCGTTATTTGACTTCTTTGCTGCCCTTGTAATGCACATAGCCCGGCAGAAGGATGCCACCCTTTGTCTGCCGTAGAGGCTCGCTTTCTTTTTCCTCTGAGGGCTGTGTGGGGCCAAAAAGCCTTTCTTTCCTTGCTGCTTTCTCTTGCAGCCGCTTCTCAACTTCCCTGAGGCGTTCCAAGGTCGCATAGGCGTCGTAGTATGCTTTGGATGCATGCTGCATCTTCCCCGCTATTGCAGCGGATCTGAGCAAATAGTGGTTGAACATATAACCATTAAGGGACAGGAATTCAGACCAGAGTGCTTGGGGTTGTGTCTCTTTGTACTGTATATAGCCTTCTTTCATAAAGGAGGTGAGGCCATTTTCTAAAGCAGCGGGCAGCAGGATAGCCGACCAGGAAAAATGTGGGGGTGTTGAAGAACGCAGTAAGCGTCCCAGAATGAGATCCCCACGCAGCCCCCAAGAGCTTAACCTATCTCCCCGTACAAGTTCTGTAGTTCCCTGCAACACGTCCTCCACAGGAAGTGCTCCCTCTTCTACAGAGCCGGTAATACGATACAAACTCAAGTAAGATTCTTGCCAACCATGTACGCACTCCCGCTCGCCAGACGACAATTTAGGGCCTTGCTCCTCGATAAATAGCTCAATAAGACGCTTCCGAGTCCCTTCCAAGCGATAGTCATATATGTACCAGTCCAGAAAACGACTGACTTCGTGCCTATCTAGGGCATCAAGTCCATCGAAGCCATAGTTACCATTCCAGAACAAATTGAAGGCCACCACAAACTGGTGGGAAAGCTCTGGCCGCCGAGCGAAATCGATCAGTTTATCCAGAACCATTTGTTCGTCATGCTGCCAAATGCCCTCACGGATGCGGCTGGCGCGGTCCTTGTTCAGGCAACAATGCTTGTACTTTTTGCCACTGCCACAGGGGCAGGGGTCATTGCGTCCGATTCGATGCAAAGAGTCTGTCCCTCCATCAATTTCTTACCCCTCAAGCCAGCGGGGCACATAGATAATGAGCGAAAGTAATATATCAGTCAAAACAAAGATCAGATAAGCCGTGAAAAGAGAGCGGTACTTTGTCCTACGGAAATAAAGCCACATAGCTCCCAATGCCATCAGCAAAGTGAAAAGAGGTGTGCCGAGCACAGGCAAGAAGTGCAAGTGCGGAGGCAACTTGTCCAGAAAAGGAGCATAGAGCAGCACCCCTGGCATTAAAAAGAGTTTGGAGAAAAGATACAACAGAATCGCTATTACCAGCGCTACCTGAGAAGGGCGTCGCTCTAACCCGCCTTCTACTTTGACAAAGTAGAAAATGATGACCCAGGCGAAGGGAGCAAAGTTCCACAACAGGAAGATAGGTGGAAAGAACCCAAGGGCAGGAGCTAGACCCCACAGGCTCTCCAGAAAATCCATGGCTCGGTCTTGGACTGTGACTCGATCTAGATTGGCTTTAACGGCAGCGGAGGTACTTGCATAGTACACTTCATAGCGGCCAAATCCCCCAGCGTTTAGCCATGTTAGATGCACATTCCCTTCTGCATCTATCACGCCTGTTGGTCGCAGGGCATTGCCAATTTTGGTTGGCACTTGGTAGCCTTTGATCTTGCCGCCAGCGAGAACCACATACACAACCTCCCGACTTGACTTGCGTTGTGTGGCTACCTCGCCAACGAGCAGCACACCTAATTCCTCACGCTGACCGCTCAGTACCTCGGGCATGTACAGCAAAGAAGTCGGCCATCCCGCTTCTGCCGAGGCCAATTGTTGGTATGGCAGGCTGCCAGACACAGCCTGGTACAATGGCCTCGCGGTACCTGGAATGTCCAATATAGTTGCTTCGTTCTCGCGTGGTTCCTCCAGCGGGAAAGACACGAAGTAAGTTTTCGCTTCTCCTGGAGTCAATCCGCCGCCGCGTTGTTCCAAAGCCCAGAATAGGTAGGCATTCCCTTTATCCAACCCCAGCACAGGTGAATAGGATACCAACCCGGTAGCAGTTTTGTAAGTCCCTACTTTGGTTTTGGAACTAAGCTCTCGTGCAAGGGGATTGAACACAGCGTAATAGATGTGGTTCACCCGTATTGTGGGTTCTTCTATCCAAGCAAGGTGTATTGTGCCATCGCTCATCACCTGCACGGTTGGCCTCTCTGCGTTGGGTATGAGCAAACGGTCATTGCTGAGTATCTGACCATCCGCAGCAAGCTGTAGGTGGTGTATCCCACCATCGGTGGGTATCTCATCAGACCAAAAGACATCCACACTGCCGTCTTGGTTACGGGCAAGAGCATAATAATCAGACACACGGGCATTCGCTGGAGAGAGTTGTGTTGGCCCAGTCAACAATTGCCCATCGCGATTGAATCTGGCCAGGAACAACGCACGAGGAATCCCAGGATTGTCCGTCCACAACACACCTAGCGCGCTATCCATTGAAAGAAAAAGCTTTGGATAAGCCGGATGTGCGGTTTCGATCACCAAATCTATGGTAAAGTCAATATTTCCTGAGCTGGATAAGCGGACGTACCGCAATCTATTGCCTTCGGCTTCTACAAAAACCAGGTGCGCATAATCATTCTCAGCCAACAAACCTATCGGTTGGTTAAGGGCTGCGAGGCCTACCTGCTGTCCACGACTCCACTCAGACAGGACCTTGCGTGTCTTTGGATTACCTGCCTCACAGCTCGTTATAGCCATGGCAAGACATGCCATTGCAAAAAGCACAAACGCTCTTTTTGACATAATAACTCCTTCCTTTGAAGCAAACCCATTATAACCCAGGATGGAATTCCCGCCAAGCAATCATGAAGTGCATACAACTCTCAAGCAACCCTCTTCCTTCTTCGGGTGCATTTCAGTTTAGGGGCGAGTTGTAAACGGCTGTCCACACTTCATGGAAACGTTTGCTGAGGATAGCAGCTCGAATTGGGGCCAGGCGTTCTAGCCCAGCTCGACTCCAGCGCATCCCAG